>CAYOUO010000378.1:0-4583 GCA_964407155.1 uncultured Hyphomicrobiales bacterium
GAGCCGTATCCGGTTCGCACGGCGGTTCAGGCGGTTCTGTTGCCCGGCTACCGCGTCGAGATCGAGATGTGGGCGACGGCGAAGGATTGACCCCGGCGGCACGGAAGTAAAACGCGCCGGGAGGGCCCGGGCCTTTTCCCCCTGCGCGATCATGCGCTAGAACCCGGCCGCCATGCAGAGCCCCGTATCCCGCCGCCGCACGTTCGCGATCATTTCGCATCCCGACGCCGGCAAGACCACGCTCACCGAGAAGCTGCTGCTCTTCGGCGGCGCGATCCAACTCGCCGGCGAGGTGAAGGCGAAGCGCAACCGTACGCAGACGCGCTCGGACTGGATGGAGATGGAGCGCGAGCGCGGCATCTCGGTCGTCACCTCGGTGATGACGTTCGAGGTCGGCGACAACATCTTCAATCTCCTCGACACGCCCGGCCACGAGGACTTTTCCGAGGACACCTACCGCACGCTGTCGGCGGTCGATTCGGCGGTGATGGTGATCGACGCGGCGAAGGGCATCGAGGAGCGGACTCTCAAGCTCTTCGAGGTTTGCCGGCTGCGCGACATTCCGATCCTCACCTTCATCAACAAGCTCGACCGCGAGGGACGGCACCCCTTCGACCTGCTGGAGGAGATCGAGAAGCGGCTGGCGCTCGACACCGCGCCGCTGTCGTGGCCGCTCGGCGGCGGGCGCACCTTCGCCGGGGTGTTCGACCTCGAGAAGAACGTGGTGCGCCGTCTGGACGACCTCGGCGAAGACCCGCAGCCGGCGGGCAATCTCGATGCGGGCTCGTTCGAGCGCTTCCTGCCGGCGGCAGAGGCGGCGACCGCGGCCGAAGAGATCGCGCTGGCCAAAGCGGCGTGCCGGCCGTTCGAGATGACACCCTTCCGCGAAGGGCACCTGACGCCGGTGCTGTTCGGCTCGGCGCTCAGGAATTTCGGCGTGCGCGACCTGATCGACCGCTTGGCGGCGATTGCGCCGGCGCCGCAGCCGCGGGCGGCCGAAGAGCGCGTGGTGAAGCCGGACGAGCCGGCGATGACCGGACTGGTGTTCAAGATCCAGGCGAACATGGATCCCAACCACCGCGACCGCATCGCCTTCGTGCGCGTGTGTTCCGGCAAGCTGACGCGCGGCATGAAGGCGAAGCTGAGGCGCACCGGCAAGACGATGAGCCTGAATGCGCCGCAGTTCTTCTTCGCGCGCGAGCGCACCACCGCCGAGGAAGCCTACGCTGGCGACATCGTCGGCATCCCGAACCACGGGACGCTGCGCATCGGCGACACGCTGACGGAGGGCGAGACGCTGAACTTCCGCGGCGTGCCGAGCTTCGCGCCCGAGATTCTCCGGCGCGTACGCGTCGGCGACGCCATGAAGGCGAAGAAGCTGAAGGAGGCGCTCCGCCAGATGGCGGAGGAGGGTGTCGTGCAGGTGTTCATGCCGATCGACGGCTCGCCGCTGATCGTCGGCGTCGTCGGCGCGCTGCAGCTCGACGTGCTGAAGGCGCGGCTCGCGAGCGAGTACGATCTCGCCATCGAGTTCGAGCAGCCGCGCTTCACGGTCGGACGCTGGATCGCCGCCGACAACGCCGCCGACCGCGACGCCTTCATCGCCGGCCACCGCGGCGACATGGCGGAGGACCTCGACGGCGCGCCGGTGTTCCTGGCGCCGTCGCAGTTCCTGCTCAACTACGAGATCGAGCGCGCGCCGAAGGTGTCGTTCTCGGCGGTGAAGGACTATCAGCGCCACACGGCCGCTGCGTGATGGTAACAGCTTCCATCTTCGTCACCCCGGCGAAGGCCGGGGTCCAGATGAAGGGCACTGCTCTTCGTAATGACGGCCCCGGTCCCGGATACCTGCGGTCGCGAATGAATCTGGATTCCGGCCTTCGCCGGAATGACGAAAGAGAGCGCATCGAGGTAGAAGCACGAAGAGGGGTCGGGTAGGGCAATGCCCCCTCTGCTCCTCCTGCAGGACATCGCGCTGACGTTTGGGGGCACACCGCTGCTGACTTCGGCGGAGCTGTCGGTGTCGCCGCGCGAGCGGGTGTGCGTGGTCGGGCGGAACGGCTCGGGCAAGTCGACGCTGCTCAGGATCGCGGCGGGACAGGTGAAGGCGGACGGCGGGACAACGTTCCTGCAGCCGGGCGCCACGGTGCGCTACCTGCCGCAGGAGCCGGACCTCGCGGGTTTTGCGACCACCCTCGATTTCGTCGCGGCGGGACTGAACGAGGGCGACGATACGCACCGCGCGCGGGCGGCGCTCGAAGCAGTGGGACTGACCGGCGCGGAGGCACCGGCGCGGCTCTCGGGCGGCGAGAGCCGGCGGGCGGCGCTGGCCCGGACGCTGGCGCCTGAGCCAGACATCCTGCTCCTCGACGAGCCGACCAACCATCTCGACATCGCCGCGATCGAGGCGCTGGAGGCCGCGCTGAAGGAGCTGCGTTCGGCGATCGTGCTGATCAGCCATGACCGGCGGTTCCTCGAAAATCTCTCGCGGGCGACGGTGTGGCTCGACCGCGGCGAGACGCGGCGGCTGGAGCAGGGGTTTGCCGGCTTTGAAGCCTGGCGCGACCAGCTTCTCGAGGAAGAGGAACTGACCCGGCACAAGCTCGACCGCAAGATCGTCAACGAGGAACACTGGCTGCGCTATGGCGTCAGCGCGCGGCGGAAGCGCAACCAGAAGCGGCTTGCCGATCTCCATACGCTGCGAGCGGAGCGCAAGACGGCGCGGGCCAACCGCGCGCAGGGCAACGTGAACCTTGCCGTGCAGGACGCCCGGCTGTCCGGCAAGCTCGTGGTCGAGGCGACCGGCATCGCGAAGAGCTACGGCACGCGCGCCATCGTCCGCGACTTCTCGATCCGGATCGAGCGCGGCGACCGCGTCGGCATCGTGGGCGAAAACGGCGCCGGGAAGACGACGCTGATCAACATGCTGACGGGTGCGCTTCAGCCGGACGCGGGCGACGTGAAGCTCGGCGTCAATCTCGAGCTTGCGACGCTCGACCAGCGGCGCGAGAGTCTGTCGCCCGACGCGACGGTGACGGACGTGCTCACCGATGGGCGCGGCGACACGGTGATCATCGGCGGCGAGGCGCGGCACGTGATCGGCTACATGAAGGATTTTCTCTTCCGGCCGGAGCAGGCGCGCACGCCGGTGAAGGCGCTTTCCGGCGGCGAGCGCGGGCGGCTGATGCTGGCGCGGGCGCTGGCGCGGCCGTCGAACGTGCTGGTGCTCGACGAGCCGACCAACGACCTCGACCTCGAAACGCTCGATCTCCTGCAGGAGATGCTGGCGGCCTATCCGGGCACGCTCATTCTCGTCAGCCACGACCGCGATTTTCTCGACCGCGTCGCCACCTCGGTGATCGTGGCCGAAGGCGAGGGACGCTGGCAGGAATACGCGGGCGGCTACAGCGACATGGTTGCACAGCGTGGGCATGGCGTCGGTCCGGCGCCGGTCGCCGCGACATCCGCGTCCGCCCCGAAGGCGATGCCGGCATTGCCGGCGAAGTCACGCGAAAAGACCAAGCTGTCGTTCGCCGAAAGCCACGCGCTGAAGACGCTGCCGGAGAAGATCGAGGGACTGACGGCGCGCCTCGCGAAGCTCGAGGCGAAGCTCGCGGACCCCGAGCTCTATGCGAAAGACCCGAAGGCGTTCACCGAGACGACCATGGCGATCGCCGGCGTTCGGACCGAACTTGCCGCTGCCGAGGACGAGTGGCTCAGGCTGGAAGTGCTGCGTGAGGAGCTGGAAGGGTAGCCGCCGGCCGGGACCGGGTCACGCAGGCCGCCGTTGCTGCAAATGCCGTCAAGAACGGCTTATTTTCCCGCCTTGACGCCTACTCTGGAATTTGTCCAAATGGTCAAAGACTGAAGGAACCGCGTTTCGAACTGCGTGGAGGCGCGCCATCACGATGGCTGCGGAGCGGACACCGGACATCGCCACTGGGCGGCTTCTTGCCGAGGAATACGCCGCCAACTTCGGCGATCTGCACGCGCCGCTGGACCGGCACCAGGCGGCCGTCGAGGCCGATCGCTGCTATTTCTGTTACGATGCGCCGTGCATTCAGGCGTGTCCGACGGGCATCGACATCCCGATGTTCATCCGCGAGATCCTGACCGACAACCCGAAGGGCGCCGCCGAGACGATCTTCGCCGAGAACATCTTTGGCGGCATGTGTGCGCGTGTGTGCCCGACCGAGACGCTGTGCGAAGAGGCATGCGTGCGCGAGCAGGCCGAGGGCAAGCCGGTCCGCATCGGTGAACTCCAGCGCTACGCCACCGATATCTACATGAAGGAGGAGGGCACGCAGCCCTTCGAGCGCGCCGCGCCGACCGGCAAGCGCATCGCGGTCGTAGGCGCGGGGCCGGCCGGCCTGTCATGCGCGCACCGGCTGGCGATGCACGGCCACGAGGTGACCGTGTTCGATGCGCGGCCAAAGGCGGGCGGGCTCAACGAATACGGCATCGCCGCCTACAAGGCGCCGAACGATTTCGCGCAGGCCGAGGTGAATTTCATTCTCTCGATCGGCGGCGTGAAGGTCGAGCCGGGCAAAGTCCTCGGCCGCGATTTCACGCTGGAAGGATTG
>CAYOUO010000379.1:0-4148 GCA_964407155.1 uncultured Hyphomicrobiales bacterium
ACGGCGACCGCGCGGCGGTGCATGCGGCGATGGAGCGCACGGAGACGCTCTCGTTCGCGGCGCGGCCGGTGACGACGCTCTCCGGCGGCGAGCGCTCGCGGGTGGCGATGGCGCGCGTACTGGCGACCGGGGCGCCGCTCATCCTCGCCGACGAGGCGACGGCGGCGCTCGATCTCCGCCACCAGATCGCCGTGCTCGACCTGCTCCGCCGCCATACGCGCAGCGGCGGGACGGTGGTCGCTGTGCTGCACGATCTCGGGCTCGCGGCGCGCACCGCCGACCGCATCGTAGTTCTCGACGCCGGCCGGGTGGTCGCTGATGCGCCGCCGCGGGACGCGCTGACGTCCGCGCGCCTCGCTGAAACCTTCGGCGTCGACGCCGACGTCGTCGACGAGCATGGAACGTTGTGGGTGAAGCCGCGCGGCCTCAGCGGCGCGCGCTGAGCGCGCGCTCCAATCGCCCAAGCCCCGCGCCGGGCAGGCCGATGCGCAGCCACGCCGGCTGTTCGGCAAACGCGCGCGTCCAGATGCCGCGCTCGGCGATCGCGTGGTGCAGCGCGTGCGCATCGCTCGTCTCGATGAGCGTGAACAGGTCGGTGCCGCCGCGAATGGCGAGGCCATGATCGTCGAGCAGTGCGCGCAGTGCTGCCGTCTCGTCGTGAAGCCGCGCCCGCATCGCGTCGCGCCACGCGGTGCCGGCAAGCGCCGCCGTTCCGATGGCGATGGCCGGGCCGGACACGGGCCAGTCGCCGAGCATCGCGGCGAGGCGCTGCACGAGTGCATCGCCGCCGATCACGAAACCGAGCCGCGCGCCGGCCAGTCCGTAAAACTTGCCGAGCGAGCGCAGCACGATCGCGTTCGACGGGAGCATTGGCGCGAGGCTCACCTCCGGCGCCACGTCGGCGAAAGCCTCGTCGACGATCAGCCATGCGACGCGCCGGGCGAGCGCGTGAAGCTGAAGGGCGGTGAAGACACGCCCGTCCGGATTATTCGGATTGGCGAGGATCGCGATGGCGCCATCGGGGATCGCGTCGAGCGCGGTCACGCTGCGCGCCTGCGGCCATGCCAGACGGTGCCCGCCGTAGATGGGAGCGACGAGGAATGGCGGCGCGCCCGACGCGATGGCATGGGGCAGGAGGCGGATCGCGAGTTCGCTGCCCGGGACGGCGAGAAGCGCGGCGCCGTCGGAGACGCCATAGGCGGCGCGGGCGGCGGCCTCCAGCGTGCGCAGCGCCCCGCGGTCCGGAAGCTGGTGAAACAGGGCAAGATCGAACGGCGAGGGGCCGGCCGCATAGGGGTGCGGGTTTATGCCGGTCGAGAGATCGAGCCAGCCTTCCGGCGGTTCGCCGTAGCGGCTGCGGGCGAAGGTCAGGTCGCCGCCGTGGGCGGGAAAGTCGGTCATGTGAAGGATTGTGCTGGAGGCCTCGCCCGGAGTCGAACCGGGGTAGCGGGATTTGCAGTCCCGTGCATGGCCGCTCTGCCACGAGGCCGACGGACGCTGTATAGAGGGTCGCAGCCGCCGAGCAAAGTGATTTGCCGGCATGCTTGTCACCGTTCCGGCCCGTCGTTAATTACGGCTGGAGCCGCACGGAACACCGGGATTTGCTCTATGGACGACTTCGCGATTGCGCGCACGAAGATGGTGGATTCCCAGCTTCGCACCGAGGGCGTGACCGACCCCGGCGTGCTGGCGGTCATGGGACGCGTTCCGCGCGAGCAATTCGTACCCCGGCACCAGCGGCCCTTCGCCTATCTGGACAACGATATCGTGGTGAAGCGGTCGGGCGAGCCGCGCTCGCTGATGCAGCCGGCCGCTTTCGGCCGCCTGCTGCAACTCGGCGAGATCAGTGCGACGGACAGCGTGCTCGATGTGGGGACCGGCACCGGATATTCCGCGGCCGTGATCGCCGCGCTGGCGCGCTCCGTCGTCGCTCTCGAATCAGATCCTGATCTCGCCGTGACCGCGCGCCAGAACCTCGCCGCGCTTGACGTCACCAACGCGAAGGTCACGGTCGGCTCGCTCGACGCCGGCTTCCCGTCGGATGCGCCTTACGACGTCATCATCCTGGAAGGCGCGGTCGAGGTGGTTCCCCCGTCGCTCTTCGCGCAGCTGGCGGAGAACGGACGGCTCATCGCCGTTGTCGGCGATGGCTGGTCCGCGCTGGCAACGCTTTACAGGAAAAGCGAAGGCGACGTCGGCCGGCGTCCGGCCTTCAACGTTGCCGTGAGTGCGCTGCCAGGATTTCGTCAGCCGGCGGCGTTCGTGTTCTGACAACAACTCGCCGCATTTGCCGAGATAATCTCAGCCGCGATCATAACAGCCCGCGAATCAATCCCGTAAATGCGGGAATTTTGTGATGGCAAGCGCGTTGTTTGTTTGACCGGCGAGCAGGCGTCCGTACATTACGCGCCGTTGAGTCATTTCAGGCTGCGGCCGGTTTTCGGGGCGCCGCGTATTTAGGGTATTGCATGCCAAATCGGGGTGTCTTGCGTGCGATGGTGCTGGCCATCGGATGCATTGCGCTAACCTCGCCGTACGCGTTTGCGGCCGGCGGCACAGAGAGTCTCGCCGAGGCCCTTGCATCCGCCTATGCGGATAATCCGACGCTCAACGCGCAGCGCGCGAGTCTGAGGGCGACCGACGAAGGCGTGCCGCAGGCTCTGTCCGGCTACCGTCCGACGATCAGTGCGGATGCGAGCGCGGGCGTGGCGAGTTTCACGCCCAACGGCGGACCCACCGTAAACTATGCGCCGCGCGGCGTTTCGATCACGATCACGCAGCCGATTTTCACCGGCTTTCGCACGACCAACAGCGTCAAGGCCGCCGATTCGGCGGTTCTCGCCGCACGCGAGGTTTTGCGCTCGACCGAGCAGGACACGCTGTTGTCCGCGGTCGAGGCATTCATGAACCTCGTGGAGGCGCAGGCGAACCTCAATCTGCAGAAGCAGAACGTCGACTTCCTGCAGCAGCAGGTAAAGGCGGCCAACGATCGCCTGAACGTCGGTGAAGGAACGAAGACCGACGTCGCCCAGACCAATTCCAGCCTCGCCGCCGGGCAGGCCGGCTACGATGCGGCGGTCGCCACGCTGAACAGCGCGGTCGCGACCTATGAGCAGGTGATCGGCCACAAGCCGCATGCGCTCGGCGCCGCCAAGTCGATCGAGCGCCTGCTCTCGAAGAATCTGAACGCGGCGCTCGCGGATGCGATGACCAACCATCCGTCCATTCTTGCGGCGAGCTACAACATCGACATCGCCGAATACAACGTGAAGATCCAGGAAGGAGCACTGTTGCCGACGGTGGCCCTGCAGGGCTCGTTCTCGCATCAGGACGGCGAACCGGCGGGCTCGAACTCCAACGGCAACTCGGCGTCGGCCATCGCTAGCCTGAGCGTGCCGCTGTACTCGGGCGGCGACACCTCATCGAAGGTGCGGCAGGCGAAGGAAGACCTCGATCAGGCGCGGCTGCAGCTCGATTCGGCCCGTGACCAGGTGCGGGCGTCGACGATCTCCGCGTGGGGCTCGCTCGATGCGGCGCGCGCGTCGATCCGCTCGGCTGAGTCGGAAGTGAACGCGCAGAACCTGGTTCTCTCCGGCACCATCGAGGAGCAGAAGGTCGGGCAGGCGACGCAACTCGACGTTCTCAACGCCCAGCAGACGCTGCTGAGCGGTCGCGTCGCCTTGGTGACCGCCCAGCACGACCGGGTGGTGGCCTCGTACACGCTGCTCTCGTCGGTGGGCAAGCTCAGCGCCGAGAATCTCGGGTTGAGCGTGCAGGTCTACAATCCGGCCGCTCATTACGAGGCGGTTCGTGACAAGTGGGGCGGGCTGCGCACCCCCGACGGACGCTAGGCGACTTTCCAGGACCGGTATTTGCGCAACGGTGCCGCGACATTTTCGCGATCGGCCGGGAAAAGTTGTACCTACTGCGTAGCGAGTTGCGGTACCCTTTAAGTTACTCGAATCAAACAGGCATTGGCCTTGGATTCGCTGGCTGGGCAGCATGGGCACCTCTGGATCGAACTCAAGCGTCGAGGACATACTGGCGTCCATTCGCCAGGCGATTTCCGACGACGACGCCCGCCGAACGCAGGAGCGCGCACGCATGAATTCCCGTCCTTCTCTCCCGACGCGCGGGCAGCCTGAGCG
>CAYOUO010000380.1:0-4770 GCA_964407155.1 uncultured Hyphomicrobiales bacterium
ACGAACGCAACGTCGCGGCCGCCGCCGCCGCGATGCGCCGGTGCACCGAGACGCCGGTGCCGCACCTCATCGGCGGCAGCCATGTTCTTTCGCGTTCGGGCGAAACGTTCGAGACACTGGACCCGGCGACGAACCGGAAACAGGCGACCGTCGCCGCCGGCGACGCCGCGGACATCGACCTTGCGGCGCGCGCCGCCGCGGCCGCCTTCCCGGCGTGGCGCGCAGTCTCCGCGCCGGCCCGGCGCGCCATTCTCCATGCCATCGCCGACCGCATCGAGGAGCGCGCCGAGGAAATCGCGCTCGTGGAAAGCTCGGACACCGGTCAGCCTATCCGCTACATGGCGAAGGCCGCGCTGCGCGGCGCCGAAAACTTCCGCTTCTTCGCCGACCGCGTGGCGCATGCCGGCGACGGCCTGGCGCTGCCCGATGCCGATCATCTCAACTACACGCTCCGCCAGCCCATCGGGCCGGTCGGCATCATCACGCCGTGGAACACGCCGTTCATGCTGTCGACGTGGAAGATCGCGCCGGCGCTGGCGTCCGGCTGCACGCTGGTCCACAAGCCGGCCGAATGGAGTCCCCTCTCTGCCGTCATCCTCGCGGAAATCATGGATGAGGTAATCACCGCCGCGGGCCTGCCGGCCGGCGTCGTCAACCTGGTGCACGGGCTCGGCGAAGCTGCCGGCAAGGCACTGACCGAGCATCCCGACATCAAGGCCATCGCCTTCATCGGCGAGAGCGCGACCGGTTCGCTCATCATGCGGCAGGCCGCGCCGACGCTGAAGCGGGTGCACTTCGAACTCGGCGGCAAGAACCCGGTGATCGTGTTCGCCGATGCCGATCTGGAACGCGCGCTCGATGCGGTGCTGTTCATGATCTACTCGCTGAACGGCGAGCGCTGCACGTCGTCCTCTCGGGTGCTGATCGAGCGGCCGATCTACGACAGCTTCGTGGCGCGGCTGACCGAGCGGGTGCGCCGGATCCGCATCGGCCCGCCGCTCGATCCGGCGACCGAGATCGGGCCGCTCATCCATCCCGATCACGCGGCGAAGGTGCTCTCCTATCCGGAGCGCGCCCGCGCCGAAGGCGTTACCGTTGCCACCGGCGGTGGACGCGCCATGGGGGGCGCCGGCAACTACGTCGAGCCGACCCTCTACGCCGGCGCTGGCATTGGCAGCGCCGTGGCGCAGGAGGAAATCTTCGGACCGCACCTCACCGCCATCCCCTTCGCCGACACGGCCGAGGCGGTGAGCATCGCCAACGGCGTCAAGTATGGCCTCGCCGCCTACCTGTGGACGCGCGACGTCGGTCGCGCGCATCGCGTTGCCCGCGATCTCGACGCCGGGATGATCTGGGTGACCTCCGAGAACGTCCGCCACCTGCCGACGCCGTTCGGCGGCATGAAGCAGTCCGGCATCGGCCGCGACGGCGGCGACTATTCGTTTGATTTCTACATGGAAACCAAGAACGTGGCCGTAGCCTACGATACCCACACCATTCCGAAAATCGGAACCGAGCGCTGATGGCCATCCCAACGCCGGTACTGAATCCGCCGTTCAATGTCGTGCGCGTCAGCCATGTCGCGTACGGCGTGTCCGATCTTGCGCGCTCGCGCGCCTTCTACGTCGATCTCCTCGGCATGCAGGTGACCGGCGAGACGTCCGACGCGATCTATCTCCGCGCCATGGAAGAACGTGGCCACCACTCCGTGGTGCTGACGCGGGCGGAGCGCGCGGCGGTCGAGGTGATCGGCCTCAAGGTGTTCGCGGAGGTCGACCTGGACAAGGCCGCCGACTTTTTCAGGACGCAGGGCCTGCCGATGACGTGGGCGGAGGTGCCCTTCCAGGGGCGCACGCTGCGCACCCGCGACCCGCTCGGCACGCCGCTCGAATTCTACCACCGCATGGAGCGGCTGCCGCCGATCCACCAGAAATACGGGCTCTACCGGGGCGCGCGGCCGCTGCGCATCGACCACTGCAACTGCTTCAGCCCGGACGTCGAGGCGTCGGTGGCGTTCTACAATTCGATCGGCTTTCGCCTTACCGAGTTCACGGCGACCGAAGACACCGACATCCTGTGGGCGGCGTGGATGCACCGCAAGGGCGGCGTCCACGACCTCGCCTTCACCAACGGCACCGGGCCGCGGCTGCACCACATCGCGTTCTGGGTGTCCTCGCCGCTCACTATCATCGATTTCCTCGATCTCATGGCGACGACGGGACACGTCGCGGCCATCGAGCGCGGTCCGGGCCGGCATGGCATCGCCAATGCCTTCTTCCTCTACATTCGCGATCCCGACGGCAACCGGATCGAGCTGTACTGTTCCGACTACCTGACGGTGGACCCCGATCACGAGCCGCTGCGGTGGAATCTGCGCGATCCGCAGCGCCAGACGCTGTGGGGGGCACCCGCGCCGCGGTCGTGGTTCGAGGAAGGCAGCATCTTCGACGGCGCCACGCCGCGCGAAGCGAAGCTGAAGGCGACGCCGATCATCGCCCCTTGATCGGAGCGGGCGCGCAGTACGCGTCCGGATGGGCGGAGCGAACCGCCTATTCGGCGTCGGACGCATCCATCGCGAATGCCGGGATTGACGCGAGCTCCGTCACCCAGGGCTGCGACGAGCGAAACCATATCTGCGACCGGGGCTTTAGTTCGGCGCGCTGGCGAATGGTGCCGACCCGGATCGCGTAGACTTTCGGGTCTTCGGCGAGCGCGCTGGAGCAGATCGGCGTGCCGCATTCCGCGCAAAAGTAGAGCTGCCGCCGGCTGCCGCGATCGTTGGTCTTGACGTAGGTCTTGGGCGTGCCCGACAGCGCAAACGTTCCCTCCTCCGAGAACGCCAGCGTCCGGAATGCCGAGCCCGACAAGGTCTGGCAGTCGGTGCAATGGCAGATCGTGACTGTCCTGGGATCGATTTCCGCGGTGTACGTTATCCGCCCGCAGTGGCAGCCGCCGTCGATCTTCATTCCAGATCCTGCTCCTCGCCTCCACGCCGCAGCCGACGACTAGCACGCCGAAATTATTTGCAACAGATAGTTATCATGTTAATGTTATCGGCGACGGCGGAGCGGCGATCCGCGTGCGGAAAATCCCGCACACGGTCTCTGCTCCGTGAAGCCGACCCGACGAAAGGAACCATGATGAATGCAGCCGCGCGCAAACTGAAGCCGACAGAGTATCAGGGCAGCGAGAAAAATGTCGATGACAACAGTGTCCTGTTCACCGGCGGAAACGTCGAGATGCGGCTCAGCGAAGCCGACGACGATTCCAACTCGTCGCTGGTCAGCCTCTGGCGGGTTCTTTATTCGCCGTGCGGCCCCGGGCATGTCCTCTATGTCAAAAGCGAGCTGACCCAGAACCTCTGGAATATCTACGCCGACAACGTTCCGCTCGCGCGTCTGATCCAGGAGACCGTGCAGGGCATGCTGCGCAACGACCTCAAGGATACCTCGATCCCGGTGGCGGAAGGCGTGTTCCGCAGGACCGGCGACACGCGCGATGCCGTGACGGAGCATGTGGAAGGCCGCGGCAACAAGATCGCGATGACCTGGAGCCAGCTCGGCGTGCCGATCCTGGTGCATTCGCACCCCAACGAGCCGCCCATGCCGCGCCCCTATGGCGTGTGCGCCGTCATCTTTCCGGCGGCGTCTGCCCAGTTGACGATAAACGGAACAGCCGCCAAGGGCAGAGCGTGGCCGCGCGAACGCATGGGCCGTCCGTTCAGCACCTGCTTGGTCGGACTCTCCGAAAGCTGGACCGCACCTCGGTAGGTCGCAGCGAAGCGCAAGGCTGGCGCAAGCCAATCGTGAAGCCCGGCGCCGGCGCAACCGGCGCCGGGCTTACGTGCGTTGGGGCTCAAGCGGACTGCGACTGACGCCGATGTGGCCCCGCTATGGGGTCAGCCTCGACGTGACCGGAGATTTTTCATAACCATGGGTGGGGGCGCGCCAGGAGTGGTGTGAACAGGCGCGTCGCAGCGCGTGGAGACGTCCGTGAAAATCACCGATATCCGGGTTGAGGTCGCCGAGGTTCCCACTGGTTACGGCCGCGGGTCTCCGCCCAACTTTTCGCTCGGCGTCCTCTCGATCGACACGAACGACGGCGTCACCGGCAACGCCTTCATCAGTTTTCCCGGCATCGGTCCCGTCCAGACCGGCGGCCAGATACTCGCCTTCGTCCGTCCGCGCCTGCTCGGCCGCAATCCCCTCGACATCGGCGCAATCTGGAACGAACTCGCCTTCTTCGGCCGCTACATCGATCCGAGCGTTCAGGGCTATATCGACGTCGCCCTGTGGGACATCGCCGGCAAGGCGGCCGGGCTTCCCGTTCACAGGCTGCTCGGATCGGTGCGCACCCGCGTGCCGGCCTATGCCTCCGGATGGTTTCACGCGACGACCGGCGATTTCGTCGAAGAGGCGCTCGCCTTCCGCGAAAAGGGCCTCGGCGCCTACAAGATCCATCCACCCTCCTTCGGGCGCGCCTTCGGCCAAAAGGTCGACAGCATGGACGCCGACATCGAGGTGTCGCGGGCGGTGCGTATGGCGATGGGTGACAGCGCGCCGCTCTTCCTCGATCCGGTCATCGGCTACGGCTATGAGGACGCGCTCAGAATCGGCCGCGTGATCCAGGATCTCGACTTCATCTGGTACGAAGATCCCCTCCCCGCGCACGACCTCCACGGCTACATCCGCCTCAAGCCCCATCTGCACATCCCGATCCTCGCCACCGAGACGCTGGTCGGCGGACTGCATGCGCTCGTGCCGTGGATAA
>CAYOUO010000381.1:0-25192 GCA_964407155.1 uncultured Hyphomicrobiales bacterium
ATCTATGCCGGCGGAAAGGTCTACGACAAACTCGTCGCCGATCTCTCCGCGGCCGTCTCGACCATTGCCTACGACAAGCTCGTTGCCGACCTCTCGTCGGCGGTCTCCACCATCGCCTACGACCGCCCGGACGACACCGAAAACGAGATCGGCCCGCTCATTTCCGAGCGCCAGCGCGAGCGCGTCGCGAGCTTCGTCGAGCGTGCGAGCGAACTGAAGCACGTCGAGATCGCGACCGGCGGCAAGCGGGCCAAGGGTCCCGGCTTCTACTACGTGCCCACCGTGGTCGCCGGCGCGAAGCAGGAAGACGAGATCGTGCGGCGTGAGGTGTTCGGGCCGGTGGTCTCGGTCACCCGCTTCACCGATCCGGAGACGGCGATCAGGTGGGCGAACGATTCGGACTACGGGCTCGCATCGTCGGTGTGGACGAAGGACGTCGGCAGGGCGATGAGCGTCGCGGCGCGGCTGCAGTACGGCTGCACGTGGATCAACTGCCACTTCATGCTGACCAACGAGATGCCGCATGGCGGTATGAAGCAGTCCGGCTACGGCAAGGACATGAGCGTCTACGCGCTCGAGGATTACTCGGTCGTGCGCCACGTCATGGCGAAGCTGGCGTAACGCGCCGCTGATCTCCGTTTCGCTAAATCCTGCGGAAAGGCAGTCGCGTGGGTGGAGCGCTAACCGTGCGCCAATCCAACGTGGTCGACCATAAACCGGGAATGGAACGCGAGGCTGGCTGCGCCGATGGCCTTGGCAAGTGCGCCGGTCTTCCCGGCGATGATCTCGGGGACCGACTCGCCCTGCGCTCGCGCCGCGGACCGGGTGGCTTCCACGATGCGATCGCGAACCCCGGCGGGAAAGCGGCCATCAATGATGGCGCAATTCACATCGACCAACCCTGTCGCTGCGTGGATCGCGTTTGCTAGGTCGGTCCCACATTTATCAATCCATTGGTCGAGCGCATCGCCAACGTCGGGCCACTCGCCAACCCGCCACAAAGCATCCGAATTGGCACCGCCCGCAGACACAGCCGCGGCCAGGTCGATCAAGCTCGCTCCCCCATCGTCGACATTGCGCCGACCAGCATAAATGTGATGATTCAGGATGAGGCGGCTTGCCGTCTGCGCTCCTACGAAGAAGTAGAGGAAATCGCCAAGACTCCGCGCAGCGCCGAAGGTGCCTTCCGCCGCGGCGGCGGCCGTCACATCGTTCTGAATGTATGTGGAGAGTCCGGCCATGGAACTGACGCGGGCTTCGAGATCGATCTCGCGCCAAGTGCCGCCGGTCCATTCATCGATGTCGGAAGGAAGCGATATCCCGACACCCACCAGCCGCTCGGCGAGCATATCGGTCAGACGGGATTTGATCGCCGACACGGCCGCGCCGATTCCATTTATCACTGCGTTGACATCAGGGCTTGCGTAATAAAATTCGTCGTGGTGCCGTGCACTTCCGAGAAAATCGATAAGGACGATATCGGTACTCTTCGTTCCTATCTTGATGCCGATCGCGAACGCGCCGTCAGCATTAAGAAACATCGGCGTGGAAGGCGGCCCTACCCGGCCGCGCTGGACCTCCCCCGGCACAATCAGTTTGTCGTGCTCAAGCGCGCGCACGATCACCGAGATGGTCTGGGCGGACAAGCCGCTGAGTTGCCCGAGATCCATGCGCGAAAGCGATCCACGCTGGCGCAGCAGCGACATGACGAGGCGCTCGTTGTAGGTGCGCACGCTCGTCTGGTTGAAGCCGCCACCACGATTGGCTACCCGCATCGCGGGCGGTGGGGCAAAACGCATGTCGGGCACGATGCTGCTCCGCGGATGGCTGGCGCTACTGTGGCGGCCAACCGATAGCCTCGATCGCGTCGGCCAGCGCCGCCGCGAGTTTGGCATGACCCGCGCGATCGAGGTGAAAGCCATCGACCGCGCTCGATTCAACCACGCTCCCGGCGTCGAAAAAATGAACCTCCGTGGCGTCGGCGACGCGGGAATATTCCTCGGCCAGCCTGAGCGATTTGGCGCGGCCGCCGTCGAAGACGGAATCCCATCCTTTCAGATCTTCCAGTATCGGCGGCGGCGACACGATCATGATTTCCGGCACGCGCTGCCCGGGTCCCGGACGCATCGCCTTGATGTCCGACACCAGCGCGCCCATGCCCATGGCAATTTCCGAAGCTGGCTTATTGTAGCGGATTTTCAGATCATTGGTGCCAAGCATCACAATAACCAGATCGAGCGGCTTGTGGCTCGTCAGACAGGGCTTGAGGTACGTCCGTCCGTTCTTTTCGGCCCCTTCAATCGGATCGTCGCTGACGGTCGTGCGACCCGACAGGCCCTCCTCAATCACCAGCCAGTTCGGACCGAGCAGGCCGCGCAGTACGCCCGGCCAGCGTTCTGTCGGAGCGTATCGTTCATCCGGTGTATCGGCAGCGGTCTGTCCGAATGTATTCGAGTCGCCGTAGCATAAAACGGACCGCATCCCTTCCTCCGCGCTGAACACCGCAATCTTCTATCTATCTGCATTCAGGCGGGAAAAACCCCCGAATTCCGCGGCAAATTATGAGGCATGCAGCAGAGTGTCAATTAGTAATTCAAGTTGAATAACTATTGACACTAACGGCCGTGCGGTGCTTTCGTTCATCCGACAGGTGGCCAGCGAGGGTCGGCGGGAGGCCGGCCCATCGAAGCAATCGAGACCGCCAACCTGGAAGGATGGAGGGAGCACCATGGGAAGTCTTTTGCCGTTCATGCGGGGAATCGGACGCGGCGCACGGCTCGCCGCGGCTATTCCGGCGCTCAGCATTGCAATCGTGGCGGCCACCGGCCTCGCGCCTGCACGTGCGGACGACAGCGGGCCGATCATCGCGGTCAGCGGGCCGCTGTCGTGGCCGTTCTTCGCCGCTGTAAAGCAGGGCTTTGACGACGCATCGAAACTATACGGCGTGCCGTATACCTACGTTGCGGTCACCGATACCGCGAATATGACGAGCGATTATCCGCGGCTTCTTCAGCAGGCAATCAGCCGCAAACCTCGAATGCTGCTGGTTGGCGAATTCTTCCCTGACGGCATGGATCCGCTGATCAAGCAGGCGACCGCGGCTGGAATTCCGGTGCTCATCCACAACAGCGGCCAGACGCTCTGGGAGGGCAACGGCTCGCTTGGATTCATTGGCGAAGATCCCTACCAGATGGGTTACAAGGCCGGTGAGATCGAGGCGCAGGGCGGCGTCAAGGTTGGGCTTTGCTTCAACCAGGTTCCAGGCAATCCGACCGTCGAGGCACGCTGCACCGGCTACGTCGCGGCCATGAAGAAGGCGGGCAAGCAGACGATTTATCAGACGATCGGCACCGGCCAAGCGACCGATCAGCAGGCGATGATGCAGGCAATCAAGGGAACGCTGCAGGCGCATCCGGACATTGACGGCATTTATACCCTGAACGCTGAACCGGCGATCAGCGCGCTCCGCGCTGTGGAAGACGTCGGCCGCAAGGGCAAGATTATGATCGGTACTGCCGACCTCTCCAACGACGTGCTCGAAGACATCAAGTCGGGCGACATCGCCTTCGCCATGGACCAGCAGCCCTATCTGCAAGGCTTCATGTCCATTCAGGTCGCATACCAGTATCTGAATTACGGCCTGCACCCGATCGGAGCGGTCACCACCGGCCCGCTGGTGATTGACAAGACCAACGTCGACAAGACGCTCGAAGTCAACAAGTCCCACACCGGCATCCGTGGCGCCTCGTGAGTGTTGTCTCAACCAACGGCCGGGCAACTGACGCCCGGCCGGCGGTCCCCTTGGATGGCAGTGCGCCCGGCGGTTATGCTGCCTCCATGCAGCGTCCGACCATGAAATCGATCCTCCGGCGGCCCGAATTTGGCGCGTTCGCCGCATTCGTCGTGACATATCTGTTCTTTGCCGCGGTCACCACTGGTGCTGGTTTCGTTTCGCTCGACGGTTCGCTTGGTTGGCTCAATCTTGCCGCAGAGCTCGGCGTGGTTGCGATCCCCGTCGGCATTCTCATGATCGCCGGCGAATTCGATCTCTCCGTCGGCTCGACCGTAGGCGCGGCATCGATGATCGTCGCCCTCGGCACCAATTATTTTGGCCTCCCGGTGTGGCCGATGATCGGGCTGGCACTGCTGGCCGGCGTCGCGATCGGCTTCCTCAACGGAATGATCGTTGTGCGCACGGACCTGCCCTCATTCATCGTGACGCTGGCCACCAACTTCGTGGTGATCGGCGCGACCATGGGCATTTCACGCCTGATCGCCAACGTCACGTCGATGTCAATCACCTCCGACGCCAGCGCCCACTTCGCGTTCGCCGCGCGCTGGGGACAGGCCAATATGTCGATCTTCTGGTGGCTCGTCGTGTCATTGATTGCCGGCTTCATCCTCAGCCGCACGACGTTCGGCAACTGGATCTACGCGACCGGCGGCAACCTGACCGCGGCCCGCGGCGCCGGCGTGCCGGTCGAGCGCGTAAAGATCATTCTTTTCATGGCTACGGGCCTCGCGGCGGCGCTCATTGGTGTGATTCAGGGCATCGAGTGGAACTCCGGCAATTCTACCTACGGGCAGGGCTATGTATTCGAGGCGCCGATCGTTGCCGTCATCGGCGGCGTGCTTCTCGGTGGTGGCTACGGCTCCGTCATCGGCATATTCCTTGGCACCGCCATCTTCGGCGTCATCTCGACGGGTATCTTCTATACCGGCTGGAGTACGGACTGGATTCAGCTCTTTCTCGGCTGTCTGCTTGGAGCAGCCGTCTTCGCCAATGGCTTCGTGCGACGGCTTGCAATGAGTGCGCGCTGATGCCGGACGAGCAGCCTATCCTCGAACTCCGTGGCGTGTCGAAATCGTTCGGCTCGACCGCAGCCCTTAGCGATGTATCGTTCAAACTGCGCCCCGGCAGCATTCACTGCCTTCTCGGCGACAATGGTGCCGGAAAATCCACGCTGATCAAGGTGCTGTCCGGCTACCATCCGCCGAGCGCCGGGCTTATCCTCTTCGATGGGCAAGAGATCCGGTTCACCAGTCCGCGCGACGCTCGCAGGCACGGCATCGCCACCGTGCATCAGGACGTGGGCTCGATCCCGCTCATGAGCGTCGGGCGCAATTTTTTCCTCGGCGCCGAACCAACTCGCAGCGTCGGCCCCGTCCGCGTGTTCGACAGCGCCACAGCCAATCGCGTCGCGCTCGAACAAATCCGCCGCTTCGGCATAACGCGCGTGACCGATGGCGAGCAACTCGTTGGCACTTTATCCGGTGGTGAGCGGCAGGTACTGGCTATCAGCCGCGCGATGTATTTCGGGGCCCGGGTACTCATCCTCGATGAACCGACTTCCGCGCTTGGCGTGAAAGAAGCCTCGATCGTGCTTCGCTTCATGCGGCAAGCGAAGGCTGAGGGCGTGGGGATCGTCTTCATCACGCACAACGCCCGGCACGCGATGGCGGCGGGCGACGACTTCGCCGTTCTGATCCAAGGGCGCGTCGCCGCGGAATTCACCCGGGGCCAGAAAACGCGCGAAGAGGTGCTCAACCTAATGGCCGGCGGCGAACAGATGGCCAGACTGGAAGAGGATCTTGAGGTCGCCTAGGCAAACGACGGCGCTTTCGAACGCCAACGTTGCTTAAATGCAGCGCCCCGAGCGTTGCCGGGAATGACGCTGGTGGGCGATCGGACGCACGAAGGAGCGCACCTTCACGCTGACTTGCCCGTTGCTGCATCTGTAAATGAGACCGGCGCCGTTGCCCGCAGTATTTCGGAGATGGCGGATTCAGGTAAAGGTCGGCAAAATAGAAACCCTTGGACCTCGCCGATCGAATCTTCCTGGAGAACCAGGTCAGCCTGTTCTTCGGTCTCGATCCCTTCGACCGCGACGGTCATGTCGAGATCGACGCAGAGTCTCGCGATACCTCGCAACAGGCTGATTTCTCTCGAATTGGGAGTCATCCGCTGCACGAACTGCCGATCGATCTTGACCTTGTCCAGGCGAAACCGGTGAAGGTAATGCAAGCCTGAATAGCCCGATCCGAAATCGTCCAACGAAATCCGGACGCCAAGTGCGGTCAGCTTCTCCAATGCCGTTCTCACGATCGGCAGATCCTGGAGCAGGACGCTCTCTGTGATCTCGAGTTCCAGCCGGTCCGCGGCAAGCCCAGAGGTCCGGAGAGCTTCGCCAACGATTTCGACGATGTCCCCCTCGGCAAATTGCGACGGCGACAGGTTTATGGCGACGCGGACAGACTCCGGCCAGCCGCTGCAAACACGGCAGGCTTCCCGAAGAACCCAATGACCGATCTCGCCGATGCAGCCGGTTCGCTCGGCCGCGGCCACGACCAAAGCTGCGGACATGCCCTCCCAATCGGGATGACGCCAGCGCAGAAGCGCTTCGCAGGTGGTTATTCGCAGCGACTTGGTGCAAAATAGCGGTTGGAAGTGCAATTGAAACTGGCCAGCGGCCAGCGCCGCGCGCACATCGAGTTCCAGTCGTCTCTGCCGCTGCGCGTCTTCATCCATCTGTCGATTGAAAGCGAGTGTCTTGCCTTTCGCGAAGTGCTTCGCGCGGTAGAGGGCGAGGTCCGCCGCCCGCAACAGTGACGGAGAATCCGAACCATCCTCCGGATAATGCGCGACGCCGACGGTTGCGCTGATGTGGATGTCGTGACCGTTGACGTGGTATTTGGCGGAAAGCGCACTGATCAAGCCGGTCGCCAGTTCAGTAGCTTTGGCACGCGAATCCGACTGGCGTTGCACCACAATGAATTCGTCGCCGCCGAAGCGCCCCACAAGACCGCGCTCGCCCACCACCGATTTCAACCGACCTGCGACGGCCCGCAGCAATTCGTCCCCTGCGGCGTGCCCGAGCGTGTCGTTGACCTCTTTGAACCGGTCCAGGTCGATGAAGTGCAGCGCGACCGCTCGCCCCGTGGACGCCCGATTGAGCAGCTTGGAGAGTTCCTGCGAAATCGCGTAGGTGTTGGGCAGGCCGGTCGTGGAATCGGTCGTCGCCTGCAATTGCAGTTTGTCCGTTGCCCTCCGCAGACGGGACGCAAGGACGATAATTGGATAGAGAAACGACGGTGCGAGCACTGTCGAGATAACGATGGTCACTTCTATCTGATAGGCAAGACCCGGACTGTATCTGCCGTACGTCTCGTAGCCCCATGCCGCCGCCGCAGTTGCGAGCAGAATACACAGAAGAGAAAGCACAGCCGTTGTAACGACGGGATGGCGTAGGAATAGCGCGCGTGTAGCCCGCAGCACGGTCGTCCCTCTCGTCGGCGCCCCCAAGTCCGCCAAGAGGTCTAGTGTTTCTTTGTTACGACTCCACTAAGGCTCTCCTTTCATCGCGTTTACCATAGTGCTCGCCATCGTCAGGCCAGACCTGCCGTCACGGAACGGCTTGGCAGAAGCACCAAGATTTTCGCCAGCTTGACTAACAGCTACGTTTCACTCGAGACGCCGTGGGTCGGGCCCCTCCGCGATAGTTTGCGATTTGCTACAAATGCGATCCGCGAGAGTTATGTGGCTGCTGCCGCGGCTTGGCCTTTTGATCTGACCGATCACACCGCCGGTCGGTAGCCCTAGGAGAACGGCGCGCCAAACCGGAATACCGTCGCGTCGCCCATCGCCTTGCCGAAAGCCTCGGGAAGGCTGCATGCACTCGTTGCCCGCCGTGTCGACGAGATGTCCGCAAGCATGCCGCTCAATATGAGCGGGGCAATCCAAGCTGATGTTCAGCCAGATATGACAGGATAAGGTTCGTCGAGATCGGAGCAACCTGGTAGAGCCGCGTCTCACGGAACTTGCGCTCCACATCAAACTCAGAAGCGAATCCGAACCCGCCAAACGTTTGAATGCATACGTTGGCCGCCTCGTTGGACGCGTCCGCGGCCAGCATCTTCGCCATATTCGCTTCTGCTCCGCACTCCTTGCCGGTCTCGAAAAGCGCGATTGCGTGTCGCACCATCAATTCAGCCGCGCGCATATTGGCGTAGGCGCGGGCGAGGGGAAACTGGATGCCCTGATTTTGGCCAATCGGACGGCCGAAGATGATCCTTTCCTTCGCGTAGTTGGAAGCCTTATCCAGAAACCATTTGGCATCACCTATGCACTCAGCGCCAATGAGCGCACGTTCCGCATTCATCCCCGAAAGAATGTAACGGAAGCCCCGGCCCTCCTCACCAATCAGATTTTCTACGGGCACCGGCACGTCGTCAAAAAAGACTTCGGTGGTCGAATGATTGAGCATCGTCCGTATGGATCGAATGCTGAGCCCCTTCTTGAGGGCATCACGCATGTCGATCAGAAGTACGGAAAGACCGTCGGTGCGTTTGGTGCCTTGCTCCTTTGGGGTCGTGCGCACGAGAAGCACCATCAGGTCGGAATGCTCCGCCCGGCTCGTCCAGATTTTTTGGCCTTTGACCACATAGTGGTTGCCTTCACGGCGCGCGAAAGTGCGCAGTGACCCGGTATCGCTCCCGCTCGTCGGCTCCGTGACCCCGAAGGCCTGAAGCCGCAATTTGCCAGAGACAACCTGAGGGAGATAGCGCTGCTTCTGCTCCTCGCTTCCATGGCGCAAGACGGTCCCCATAACGTACATCTGCGCGTGACACGCCGATCCGTTGCACCCGGCACGCTGAATTTCTTCGAGAATTGCCGCCGCGGCCGACAACCCCAGCCCAGCCCCACCGAATTCTTCCGGAATAAGTGCAGAAAGGTAGCCAGCGTCGGTGAGCGCCTGAACAAATTCGGTCGGGTATGCCCTTTTCTCGTCCAGATCGCGCCAATAATCTCCCGGGAAGTTTGCGCAGAGCTTGCCCACGCCGGTTCGAATTTCGGCGTGAAGATCGATATCAGCGTGCGACATCAGAAATCTCTTTACTAGGGGAGGCACTATCGGCACCAATCGCCAACGATCCACGAAATTGCGGCGCTGCTATCGCAAGCATGCGCTCGCGACGAGCACGCAAAGTCAGGTCGCGAAGATCGGCGATTCCGTTTTCGGTGACGACGATACCTGCATCTGAACGCGTGGTGCTGACCGGCCCTTTCAGCCGGGCAACGATGCGCGTCGCTTGCGTCGCACCGTCGCCGGCGGTCGACGGCAACACAACGATCGGCAGACCACCTTTCGATCTTGCGGCGCCACGGAGGAAATCGCCGGCACCGCCAACTGCGCCAATATACCGACCACCGATCGCTTCGGCATTGATCTGACCGGTAAGGTCGACCTCGAGCGCAGCGTTGATAGCTACGAAGCGGTTATGTGCGGCAAGGCTCGCTGCATTGTGGGTTTCGCTGGTAGCCCGAAAGGAGAATTTGGGGTTCCTGTGCAGGAAACTGCAAAAGCGCTGGCTGCCAATTGCCATACCGGCGACCGACACGCCCCTGTCGAAGGCCTTCCGCGCGTTGGTAAGTGCCCCGCTTTCCACGAGTGCCATACAACCGTCGGAAACCATCCCGCTGTGCAGGCCAAGATCGCGACGGCCACCCAGCGCCGAAAGAATTGCGTCGGGCAAACTGCCGATGCCGGTTTGTAGTGTTGCACCGTCCTCCACGAGAGATGCCACATGCTCGGAAATCTTAACCTCAGCCGGGGTGGGAATTCTGGAGACCGGTCTCGGTATTTCGCCAGTCCCGGTGACAATCGCGCTGCATTCCTCGGGATGAAGGGGGCGCGTGCCGAAGGTAAACGGAACGGCGCTGTTAATTTCAGCGATCACTACCCGCGCCCGATCGAGCAGCGGTATCAGATATTCGTGCGCGAGCCCCAAGCTCATTCTGCCGGCATCATCTGGCGGTGAAACGGCGAGCAACAGGACGTCAACGCGTCCCTCGAGATAGCGGGGCAGCTCGGAATAGCGCCCCGGCCAAATGTCGAGCTCGCCAGCTTCCACGAGCTTCCGGTTCGAGCCGGTCGCGCAGTATGACTGCAGGGACAGGCCGGACGGCACGCCCTTGGCGAAGGTATCTGCGAAGCTCATGCCCACAAAGGCAGTAAGCGGCACCAAGCGACTGCACTGCTGTTTTAGCAGCCCGGTAAGCGTGCAGGGCTCCGCCGATCCTTGGCCCCAAACCAGAAAGTCGCCCGGTCGAACCCAGCGCGCGAGATCGACCGCCTCGGCGCCGACTGCCGCAAGACCGGACTGGGACCGCCGCATCATGGCGCCTCGAATATTGCGGCAGCGCCCTGCCCACCGCCTATACACATCGTCTCCAGGCCGAAGCGGGCCTTTCTTCTTCGCATCTCATGCAGAAGCGTCGTCATGATGCGAACGCCTGTCGCGCCGATGGGATGCCCGAGAGCTATGCCAGATCCGTTCACATTCAGCCGCTCATCGTCCTCGTATCGCCAGTGCTTCAACACCGACAGGACCTGACAAGCGAATGCCTCATTCACTTCAATCAGATCCATTTGCGCGAGAGACATTCCCGTCTTTGCCATGAGTTTGGCTACCGCCGGCACCGGACCGATGCCCATGATAGCCGGATCGCATCCGACTGCGGTCCAGCCGGTCAAGATGCCAAGGGGTTCCAGGTTCAGTTCGGACAGCCGCTCTTCAGCAACCACGAGACACGCGGCGGCCGCATCGTTTTGCTGCGCGGCATTTCCGGCTGTCACGACACCGCCTGCCATCAGCGGCCGCAATTTCGCAAGGCTCGCCGGGCTTGAATCGGGGCGGATCCCCTCATCCCTCTGGACCGTTAGCGCATCGCCGCGCTTCTGCGGCGCCGTGACCGGAACGACTTCCTCATCGAACTTTCCGGCTTCCCAGGCCGCGAAGGCGCGGGCGTGGCTGCGCGCCGCAAATGCGTCTGCTTCCTCGCGTGAGATGGAATAACGACGTGCCAGGTTCTCTGCCGTCTCGATCATTCCGGAGATCGGACCGAAGCGTGCCTCCGGCTGAGAACGCTCCCGGCCGCGATCGAGACGGTCGTAGAACTTGACAGTTCCCGAACGCGTCCCCCACCGCATGTTGGTCGTGTAGTATTCGATATTGCTCATGCTTTCGACGCCACCTGCGATGACAACGTCACAGGCGCCAGAGCCAACCATCATGGCTGCCGTCGCTAGTGCCTGCAGGCCGCCGCCGCAGCGCCGGTCGATCTGCATGCCGGGAACCTCAATCGGCAGTCCAGCCTGCAGCGCGATCCATCTGCCAACGCATGGCGTTTCGCTGTTGGCGTAGGACTGCGCGAACACGACGTCTTCAATCAGCGATGGATCTATTCCCGTGCGCCCGACGACTTCTCTCACAACGGTCGCGCCGAGGTCTTCCACAGGAACCGGACGCAATGCACCGCCGAAGGCCCCGACCGGGGTGCGAAGAGGAGAAACAATTGCAACGCGTTTCATGGCTTATGCCCTTCGCCATCGACACTGCAGGCAGGACGTCGCCCGCCGGCGACGAACCGGTTCAACGAAAGTCGTTGTCCCATTCGCCCGGCTCAAAAATGAAACCACCGGCCTGACTGCGGATGAAGCCGCAATGGGGAATGCCGAAATGCATCGGCATGATCAGCGCGCCGCTGCGCGCTTCGCGCTCCAGAAGCGTCGCGCGTGTCTTGCGCGCGACTTCAGGTAGCGCACAGTAGGTCGTATTGAGCCAAGGCTCGACGATTTGAATCGGACTGTGCATTACGTCCGCGCTGAAGAGCCCCTCCTCGCCACGTGACCCCAGGCGATAGTTGACCATTCCGACACTGTGCCCTGGCGCCGCTTCCACTTTCAGAACGCCGGCAATCTCGTCTCCGGGCTCGATAAAATCGACCAGACCGGCATCGACGACCGGCATCACACTGTCGCTGAACGAAGCATCGATAATCGGATCGGGTGCCTGAGCCAGTGCTGCACGGTAGTGGTCGAAGTCCAGTCTGGGAATGAGATAACGGGCGTTGGGAAACGTCGGTTCCCACCGGCCACCGCGCAATACTGTATTCCAGCCGACGTGGTCTGAATGCAGATGGGTCTGCGCCACGTGAGTAACCCTTTCCGGCGCGGCACCAGCGGCGGTCAGCCACGGAATGACCAGTCCGTTCAATTCATTCATCCGATCGGCCGTCCGCGGCTTGCGATTGCCCACGCCAGTGTCGACGATGATCACATTGCCGCCGGCATGAACCACCCATAGCTGGATGGTGACGATCAGCCGGTTCATGCTCTCCACCCAGTGGTGGGGAGCCAGCCAGGACCGGTTCGCCGTCAGCCGGCTCTGGTCAAGATCTGGAAACAGGAAGGCGGGATCATGCGTGGGGGCGGCGTATTCCAGGACGCGCGATACCTTGATCTCGCCGATCATCCGAGACTGCAGCATGATTTCTCCAGTTCAGCTGTCGTCGACGACGGGATTCGCCTCGACTGACGGCCGCTGGACGAACGCAGCGTGCCATGCCGCCAGGGCTGGATGATCCGTCCGCCAAGGCTCGCCGGGAAACCGGAAATCAAGGTAGCCGAGGGCGGTCCCAAGGGTGACATGGCCGATGTCGAAGGCGCGTTCGGTCAACAGGCGTATGTCGCGTTCCATCCGCGTCAGCGACGCCGCCAACTTGATGCGAAATGCCGTGATCAGCGGCTGCGACTGCATACCTTCGCCGCGCTGGCGCTCGATGAGCCAAAGCAGCGCAAAATCCATGATCCCGTCGCCAAGCGCCTGGTTGCGCAGGGCGATGCAGCGCTCCGCCATTGTCTGCGGAAACAGCCTCAATTCGCCGGCCTTCGTGTCGAGATATTCAAGAATGACGCGGGAATCGAACAACGAAGAGCCATCCTCCAACACAAGCGTAGGCAACTTTCCGAGCGGATTATCGTGCAGAAGCGCCTCATTCACTTTCGTTGGCGCGACAACTGTGCGGACGCACGTAATCTGATTCTGGAGTCCCATCTCGTGGGCGGCAATCATGACTTTGCGCACGAAAGGCGAGCGCGGCGACCAGTGCAGTGTCATCATGGGCAGAACTCCTCCCTCAGGTCCAACCGTCCAGCCCAGACCAGAACCCCAGAAGTGCATCGCGGACGAGATCTGGTGTTTGCGCAGCCATGACGTGTCCCGATTGAATTGGCATAAAGCGCGCTCCGGCAATCCTTCTGGCCACCGGCTCTATCAACGCCGGCGGACGCAGCGGATCGAGCGCACCGGCGAGAACCAGACACGGGCAGCGTATCGCAGCGAGTTCCGACTCCATTTCAAGAGCCGCAAGCATGCGATAGGTCGCCGCATAACTTCGCGGATCATTTCCGAGCCAACGCGCCCGGTAACTATGGAAATGAACGGCGTCGCGCAGTTGTTCAGGATACGTCAGGCCCAGTTCTTCCACCGAAATCGCCAGGATCCCATCGCGCTCGATCCGGTCGGCGCGGGCCTGCACTGAATGACGCCTCTCCGCGGACACGCCAAGCGCCGGCCCCATCGCCGCTAGACTTGCGGTGAGCGCCGGATAGCGCGCGGCAAAATGCGTTGCAATCGCACCTCCCACCGCCATGCCGCAGACGTGCGCCGGCCCGCGCAGGTCGAGAACGGCAATCAATTCGGCAAGGTCGTCGGTCATGCGGTCAAGATCGGCAATACCGGAAATCTTGCCTGACATGCCGCAGCCGCGCATGTCGAAACGCAGGACCTGACGGTCATCGCCAAGCGAAATTCGGTCCCAGCTTTCCAGGCTTCCGCCCATCTCGTGCACCATGACCACCAGCGGGCCGCGGATTCCCTCCACTGCATAACGCAGACCACAACCTGCAATTTCCACGAAGCCATGTCGTCTCATTTGCCAACCTGGAAAATGGCGAGATCGGTATGATCCGGTACGCGCACCGCGGTCTCCGCTGCCTCAGTGGACAATTCTTGCGTCCGTCATCGCCTGCAATTGATCAGACGAGAGTCCCACCAGGCTCTCGACAAGGACGAAGCCGGCCGGCGTTACGTCAAAGACGGCGATGTTTGTATAGACGCGCGTTACCGCGGCGGGGGCAGTCAGCGGATAAGAGCAGCGCTTGACCAACCGTGGCTGTCCGTCCTTGGTAAGATGCTCCATCAGGACCCACAGACGCTTGGCGCTAGCAGCGAGGTCCATTGCACCGCCCACCGCGGGCGCAACATCGGTTGTCGCAGTCGTTGCCCAATTGGCAATTCCTCCGGCTTGGTCGACCTGAAAGGCACCGAGCACGCACAAATCTAGGTGTCCGCCTCGAATCATTGCGAAGCTGTCGGCTTGGTGGACAAATGCGCCACCGGGACGCAGCGTGATGGGCTGCTTGCCAGCGTTGATCAGCCACGGGTCAGCCATGCCCTCCGGAGGCGCCTGACCGAAGCCCAGCACGCCGTTTTCAGACTGAAAGATTACTTCCCGGCCACGAGGAACAAAGTCGGCAACTCTGGTAGGTATGCCGATGCCAAGATTGACATACCACCCTTCCGGAATGTCGCGCGCCAAGCGCGCAGCCATCTGGTCGCGCGAGAGCGCCTTGGGGAAGTCGGCTGTGGTCATACTGGCGCTGCCGTGTCCGTATGCTCGTCGAAAACGACAACGCGATCCACAAAAATACTCGGAGTAACGATCGCTTCGGGATCCATGTCCTCGAGTTCGACGCGACGGCGCACCTGCGCGATGGTGAGTGCGCCGGCCATCGCCATTACTGGGTTGAAATTGCGCCCGGCCGCTCGGTAGGTGAGATTGCCCCAGCGATCGCCGCACCATGCATCGATCAACGCCACGTCGCCCGGGAGCGCGCGCTCGAGAAGATAGTCACGGTCGTCGATGCGACGAACTTCTTTCCCGGACGCCAGAGAGGTGCCGACCCCGGTTGGCGTATAGAAAGCGGGAACGCCCGCTCCGGCGGCGCGCAGCCGCTCGGCAAGTGTGCCTTGCGGCACGAGTTCCAGCTCGAGCCTTCCCGCTCGGTAGAGTTCCTCGAAAATGACCGAACCGGGAATGCGCGGATAACTACAAATCAGCTTGCGCACGCGTCCCTCGGACAGAAGTCGCGCGAGGCCGATGCGACCGTAGCCCGCATTGTTGGCGACAACCGTGAGATTTCCGGCGCCTTGCGCAATGAGCCCCTCAACTAGCGCGTCTGGCTGGCCCACAGCGCCGAATCCGCCGATCAAGACCGTCGAACCGTCGCGCACATCGTGTAGGGCATCGGCGATTGAATTGACGAACTTGTCGATCATATGACGGCGATTTTGCAGCCTGCCCTGATTAGAGCGCCTACGTCCATTGTATGAACGTTTGTCCATACAGCAAACACGCCCTCGGGGCGCCTGTCAAGCTCGCTGGCCGGCAAAAAATGCACTCCGCGATTTCACGGCCGCCTCAAGACAGCCTCCATCGTTTCGGAAGCAATTCTGTGGGGGGGCAATTCCGTCGTCCACTAGATGGACAGACATGGGAATTCCGGCTATATGGCGCGTCGTTCCAATGGAAACGGATCGGAAGCTGCGTGGTTAAGCAGACCTACGACGACGGGCGAAATCCTTCGGAGTTTGTCACGGCCGTAGAACGTGGATTTGCCGTACTGACTGCATTCGGCCGCGGCCCAACAAGGATGACGCTGACCCAGGTTTCGGAAGCAACCAGCCTCAGTCGCGGGACGGCACGACGCTTCCTGCTCACGTTGCAGACACTGCGTTACGTGGACAGCGACGGAAAATATTTCTGGTTGACGCCCAAGGTGATGCAGTTTTCCGGAGCGTACCTTTCATCGAACGGCATTGCCGAAGCCGCACGTCCGGCCATACGCCGCCTGACGGAGGCCGTCGGCGAATCGTCTTCGGTTGCCGTGCTGGAAGGAACTGATGTGGTGTACATCGCGCGCGTTGAGACGCGTCGCATTTTTTCCTCCGGACTGGATGTCGGTTCCCGTCTTCCAGCTTACTGCTCGTCACTCGGACGCGTACTCCTCGCCGGCATGACCGACACCGAACTGGACGTCTATCTTCACAACGCTCCATTTGAACAGCGCACACCCAAGACCCTTGTGACGCGAGAAGACCTCGCAGCACGACTGAGAGACGTCCGCCGGCTTAACTACGCTCTCATCGACGGCGAAGTCGAAATCGGCGTCCGCTCCATTGCGGTTCCCGTACGCGACGCCCAGGGCAGGACGATCGCCGCAGTCAATGTGGGGACGAGCGCTGCTCGCGTATCGTTGGAGCAGATGAAGAAGAGCATACTTCCGCAGCTTCGCGACGCTGCCGAGTCTATCGAGGCTAACGTCCGTCTTTGGGCTTTGCACGCCCACAGCTGACTCCCCCGCCTCATTCACCCGCGACCACATCGCCCATCTACAAACTGGCGTCATCGCTCTTGATGGCAGCAGTCTTGACGCGCCCATACGGCTATGCTCTAAAAAAACGGACAAATGTCCAATACGCGGACGAGACAGTTGCAGGAGCGTGCGATAGTGCCGGACAGGCCATCGATCAAAGACGGCATCGCTTCCATCGGAAACGTCTGTCGAGGGACGGCGCGGGTCGCGGCAGAACCGTTTGTTCGACGTTCACGGGGCCAGCCTCAGCCGTCGGCGCCCACGGTCGCCTATTCCGGCAAGAGAGAAGACGGCGATGCCACTGTCTGCTGAGGAACGACTAAGGCAGGTCGAAGACCGTCTTGAGATTCAGGATCTGCGCGGCCGCTACTGCCAGTTCCTCGACGACAGGAAATGGGACGATTTCGTTCTTCTGTTCACTGCGGACGGACTCTTTCAGGGTCTCGACACAGTTCGCGGGCGCGCGAACCTGAGGAAGTTCTTCGGCGAACAATTCCCGCAGATGGCGGATGATTTTTACCACTTCTGCAGCAACGGAACGATTCAGGTCAACGGAGACGCGGCGACAGGCCGCATCTCGCTGCAATACCTGTCGGTGATTGAAGGCGTGTCCTACGTTTCGGCGGGGCATTACGACGACACATTCGCGCGCGTCGATGGTCGATGGCTGTTCGCGTCCCGCATTCTCACCTTCTACTTCCTGTCGCCATTGAACGAAGGTTGGGCGGGGCGCCCATTCCCGGGCCGTACGAAGCCAGAAGCGAAATAATGAAATAGCGGCATCGAGCTACCAAAATTCGCGCCTGCAGCGGGAGAGCCGTTGGCCCGCGCGAGCATCAGGAAAGGGAGGAACCATGAAGCCTGAACGGAGTGATAGGGAAGTCAGATTTAGTCGAGCCGTCCCGGTCTTGGCAGGTTTGTTTTGCGCGGCATTGCTGCCGCTGGTGCTTGCCCAAACTGCGTTGGCTGACGACTGGAGCAAGTATGAGACCGTGGTCAAGACCGGCTCGGCATCGCCGCCCTGGAATGGCCCGACCGAACCGGCCCCCGCCGCAAAAGACAAATACGTTGTCGGCGTTAGCTGCACATGGACGCTTGCCGGCTGCAAGCTGCTTGCTCAGGGCGTCGAGACCGGTGCCACAGCGATTGGATGGCGTTCCAAGACGATCGTGGTGAACGATCCCAACGGGTATGATCAGGCGCTGCAAACGGCCATTAACAGCGGCGCTGACGGCATCGTTTTGACCGGCGTCGATCAAAATCTCATTCCCGGCGGCCTTGCTCTTGCCAAGCAGAAGAAGGTGCCGGTGGTAAGCATCTTCCAGTACAATAAGGGTGGTGATCTGGGCGTCGCTACCGATGTTCATCCCGACGCCAACGAGATCGGCAAGCTGCTCGCCGATGCGGCGATCGTAAACAACAAGGGCAACGTACACGCGCTTTTCCTTCAGGACGCCGAGTTCTCCCTGCCGGTGACGGTTTTGGAGAACGTCAAGAAGGAATTTGCGGCGTGCTCCGAGTGCAAGGTCACCTATGCAGACCCGATAAACTTCACGGCGAGCACGGTTGCCACAACTTTGCCGGACCGCGTCATCGGGGCGCTGCGTCGCGATCCGGAGATTAATTCGATTTTTGTCGGCTTCGATCCGCCGGCAAGCCTCATCGTACCGGCCCTCGATGCCGCCGGTTTCCGCGGCAAGGTCACCATGTATTCCCAGCTTGGCAACGCCGGTCCGCTGGCGCTGGTGCGCGACAACAATATCTTTGTTGCAGATGCTACCTCCTCCGAGGAGTGGGGTGCCTGGGGCGGACTGGATGAAGTCATCCGGCTGATGAACGGCCAGCCGGTCGTCGAGGAAAATATCCCGGTCCGGCTGCTGACCAGCAGCGACGTGTCGCAACTGCCACCCGAGGGGCAGGTGTGGGTTGGTGACGAGACAGGCTTCCGCGATAAATACAAGAAGCTTTGGGGCGTCGCTAAGTGACAGCGACGGAGCTGGCCGATCGCGGAAATACGAGATCGACAATGCAGGCGGGAGCTCCGGTTCAATCCGGAGCTCCAGCTGCGCGTGTAGAGAACGTAAGCAAAAGCTTTGGCCAGCGTCGTGTGCTTTCCAATGTAAGCTTCGAGGTCAAGCCAGGCCAGGTCCACGCCCTCATCGGCGCCAACGGCGCAGGAAAGTCTTCCATGGTGAAGATCCTCGCCGGCTACTACGACCGAGACGGGGGAAACGTTTTCGTTGGAGACGCCCCAGCCCCGCAGCATGCCGACGTGCCGCAGATGACCGCGCTTGGCGTGCGGGTGGTTCATCAGGATCTCGGCATTGTCGACGGCATGTCCGTTCTCGAGAACGTCGCGGGCGGACGCGCCTACGTCAGGGGTCGCTTCGGGAGAATCAATTGGTCCTCCACCTCGATGCGCGTTGAGCACGCATTGCGGCTCGTCGGGCTGGATATAGATCCGGCGAGCGACGTCGCCGGGTTACCAATCTGGCAGCGAGTCGCAGTGGCGTGTGCCCGCGCTCTCTGCGACGGTCTCGACAGCGTGAGGCTTTTGATCCTCGATGAAGTCACCGCGGCATTGCCTCCCGGTGAAGCGGCGCTCATCCTCGGTATTGTTCGCCGGCTACAGGCTTTGGGCGCCGGGGTCGTCTACGTCACCCATCGCTTCGAGGAAGTGATCGAGGCCGCCGACTGGGTGACGGTATTGCGTAACGGAGAGGTATACGAATCCCGCAGCCTGGAGGGAGTCAGCTCCGCTCAACTGGTGGATAGCGTCGCGGGTAATCAATTCGCGACCAACCGGCAAGAGGTGCTCGCGGAACGGAAGATTGGAGCAGTGACCGTCGAAATGGTCTCTGTTTCGTCGTCCAGGCTGCGCGACATCAATCTATCGATTCGAGCCGGCGAGATCTGCGGCGTGATTGGACGGGCGGGATGCGGACGAAGCGCGCTCGGTCGACTTATCTTCGGGCATGAGAAGGCGACAGCAGGTCTCATACTCGTAGACGGTGAGCCCTTGAAACACGCGAGCCCACACGAAGCGATCCTTCGTGGCATTGCCTATATACCGCAGGACAGGCAGCGTGCCGGTATATTGCCCCGCGCCTCGGTCCGCGAAAATCTGATGATGACTAATCTGGGGCGTGTCTCGCGCTTCGGAGTAGTTTCGAGCGCTATCGAGCGCCACGCGGCAACAGAACTTGTCCAGCGATATGGCATCGTGCCCCGCGACATAGAGGAAGATATCGGCAACCTCAGCGGTGGAAATCAGCAGAAGGCGGTGGTCGGGCGCTGGGGCATCGGCAAGATTAGAGTCTTCGTGCTCGATGAGCCTACGGAAGGTGTAGACGCCGGGGCTCGACAAAGCATTTACCGCTTCATTCGGGCTGCGGCACAGGCGGGGGCTGCCATTTTGCTTCTTTCCTCGAGCGTCGAAGAAATCGTCGAGACATGCGATCGCGCTCTGCTTATGAGCGACGGCGCAATCGTCGATGAAATCCGAGGAGACAGGATGTCGGTCAAGGAGATCGAACATCTGATCATGGCGGGTTTGCAAAGCGTGTAACCCGATCGCGAGCCGCGCACGTGGGAGTTATGGATGAGCACGATGGTCGGTCAATCCGACTCTGAGATCAACGATGTCGATGGGCATGGCGCCCATTCGGCCGGACCGACCGGAATCTCGCCTGTGGAATCGGAGCATACGAGGCAGAAGGCGAAGCGCTCGCTTGGAATATTGCATGTGCTGTCGCGGTTCGGTGTGCCGCTGGTGGCGCTTGTCTTCTTTGTGGCTTTCTGGATCATCAATCCGACGACCTTCCCGACCTTGGCGAACTTTCAAGTCGTTGCTGCGAGCAACAGCGTTGGCTTGTTGCTGGCTCTGGCCGCGCTGGTTCCATTGATCGGCGGCGAGTTCGATCTATCGATCGGCTTTGTTCTGGAACTGTCGGCGGTTATGACCGCCGTTCTCGTCGGGCAGATGACTGTGCCTTCGGCCGAAGCGCTGGTTATCGTCGTCATTTGCGGCGGACTTATCGGCGCTTTTAACGCCGTCCTTATCACCGGAGTGGGTATCAGTTCGTTCATCGCCACGTTGGGCGTGGGTTCTCTCGCCGGCGCCGCATCGCTGTATCTCACTCAGGGCAGCATTCTGATTGAGGGTATCCCGCGCTCCCTCATCAACTTCGGGCAGGGCCTGTTTCTCGGCGTGCCCAATGTGGTTGGCATCGGGCTGCTGGGGTTGCTGATTTTCTGGTTTGTATTCGAGCACACAGTCTTCGGACGAATGCTGCTTGCAGTTGGGCTGTCCCGCCGCGCCAGCGAACTCGCCGGGATGCGGCCGAAGCGAATGCTCTTCGCGTCATTCGTTATATCCGGCGCGATCGCCGCGTTCTGCGGCTTCCTGGTGTTGGCCCGAACCGGCTCCGCCAGTTCGGGTATCGGAACCAACTACCTCCTTCCGGCTCTTGCCGCGTGCTTTCTCGGTGCGACGGCCGTCAAGGTCGGGCGCTTCAACGTCTTGGGAACCGGCTTCGCAGTGCTGCTGGTCGCCATCGGACTAAACGGGCTGCAATTGCTTGGCGTGCCAGGTTGGGTGGAACCCGGCTTTGATGGTGCGGTGCTGCTCGTGGCCGTGGGTGCGTCGCGTTTCGCGCAGCAAATGCGGGGCTGATTGACGCCTAAGCGGAGAGAGCCGCTACTGAGCGGCTCGCAGCGCAGGTCAGGGAGGAGGTTGAGATGATCAAAATGGTTTGCCTTTTGAAGCGCAAGGACACGATCTCGCACGATGCCTTCATCGAGCATTGGCAGTCGGTGCACGCACCTCTGGCGCACGCCGTCGGCAGCATCCGTCGCTACGTTCAGTCAGATATCCGTGAAACCCAGTCGCGGGCGGATATTCCCGATATTGCGGCCGACATCGACGGCATCGCCGAACTATGGTTCGACAATCACGAGACGATGACCGCCAGCCAGCACGATCCCGCCATGCAGCGGCTACTGGCAGATGGCGCGACGTTCATCGGCGAGATAAAGACATTTATTGTTGACGAGCGAGAAATCGTGCCGCGTTCCGCAAAATAGACGCGTCCATTACCGTCGGATAATATTGGGAGCGCCCCGGCCCGCTGCCGACGGAACCCCTGCGCGGCGAAGCACAGCGGAAGGTAGAGCCGGAGTTGGCTGCGAGCGGCGCCAAACTGCTGGAGTGTGAGGCTTACGCCGTCTCGGTCGCGTTGCTTGGTCGCCGGTCAAAATCCCGCTGCGGCATCTGTTCGCGGTAGAAGATTACGTAGTTGGCGCTCCACCGGCTTGCGCGTGGCGCGTAGTACGCGACTGCATCCGGCCGTTCCGCGGAAGAGGGGGCCGGTCGACGCAAGCTCGACAATTTTCGGGACGATAAAGATGATCTGCTTTTTCGGCTGTCGGGAATCTTGCAACTCGGCAACGGGGAGGTTCACTGCCGTAGATCAATGCAGCGGGGTATCTGACCGAACTGAGCAGTACGACCGCACTCCCTGCGAAGTCGGTGTTGTCGCCGGCCTTAAAAATCAATGCGTTCCGCCATTCTTTCCGGTGTCGGCACAAAGCAAAAAACGTTGCAAAAACAATTACTTAATCTGGCGGAGGGAGCGACAGATTTCCTACCGTCCGATGAAGATCGATAGGCGTCGGCAGTGCGATCAAAGCGATGACCGCTCAACGGGCCGTCGCAATTGAAGCGCGCGCCGGGTACCGCGAGGCCGTCGCTCGAGTGGATCTTCAACGGGTTTATTCACCCACCGAAGAACGCGAGCCTTGGCAAGGTCATCTAGATGTCGGAAGACGGCCGTCTGTTGAATTCTTGCATGCGAGACAGCCAACCCCCGCTATCTGGGCTAACGTCGGCCCAGGCCTGCGGCGCTGAGCGCCACGGCAACAACAATTATCAGACCGGTCGTCAGATCCTTAAAGAACGGATTGACGTTCAGAATGTTGAAGGCGTTGCCAATCAGCGAAAGCAGCAGCACGCCGGCGACCGAGCGCCATACCGCGCCGCGGCCGCCGTAGATCGAGGTGCCGCCGAGAATGACCGCGGCGATCGCGTCAAGCTCCATGCCAGCGCCGGCTTGCGGCTGCCCCATCGAGATGCGGGACGTTGCGATTGCGCTGGCGAGCCCTGATGCGAAACCGGTCAACGCGAAGGTCCCAATTTTCACGGCGTTGACGCGAACGCCAGACAGGATTGCGGCTTCCTCGTTGCCGCCGACGGCGTAGACGCGGCGTCCAAACGTCGTGCGGTTGAGCAGAACCATCATCACCGCGACAAACGCCACGAGGACGATGACCGCGATGTTGACCAACCCGATCTTGCCGCGGCCAAGCCACGTGAAGGAATCCATACGTACCGGGATCAGGAAGCCGCCGCTGAGGAGAACCGCAACACCGCGGAAGACGAGACTTGTCGCGAGCGTCGCCAGGAACGAATGCACCCGAATGCCAGTAATGATTGCGCCGTTGATCAAGCCGAGCAGCAGGCCGATCAACGGTGCGGCGGCGAGCCCGACCTCGGGGTCGACGTTGACCGCGAGCCAGGCAGCGCTGACCGCTGCCACACCGAAAATGGCGCCCGTCGAAAGATCGAAGCCGCCGCCGATGATAACCAGCGTCAGCGCGGTCGCGATCAGCGCGAGCGGCGTCGATTGATTGAGAATGTTGAGCAGATTGCGCGGCGTGAGGAAAGCGTCCGACAGGCTCGTCATAAACGCCATCAAGAGCACGATGATGATGAGAACGCCGTACCGCTGCAGGTAGCTGAAGACGGCCTGCCGGTTGATCTGGTGCGTCGGGATCGCTGCCGTCATTGATGAAACTCTGCCGAAGCTGCGGCGGCGACCGCCTCCCCTCCCGGCAACACTCCGGAGATGTTGAACAGGCGAAAAAGAACTTCGGCCACCGTCGTGGTGCGGGGATCGACTTCGCCGACGATGCTGCCTTCGTTCATCAGATAGCAGCGGTGCGAAAGCGCCATCACTTCTTCGAGCTCCGAGGAAATGAGGATGATCGCCGACCCGCTCGCCGCCGCTTCCACGATGAAATCATGGATACGACGCCGCGCGCCAATATCGACGCCGCGGCTCGGCTCGTCCAGAATGATCACGCGCGGACTGTTGAAGACCCACTTCGAGAGCAGCACCTTCTGCTGGTTGCCCCCGGAATAATTGACGACAGCGCCGTCAATGGCGTTGGGGCGAATCTCGAAATGGTCGATCAACTCCTTCGTCCGCAGGCGCTCGCGGGCCTCGTCGAGAATGCCGAAGCGGCTGCCGAGGCTGAGATGGGGGAGGGCCATGTTCGGCCGCACGGGCTGGGTGAGAATGAGGCCCTGCTTGCGACGATCCTCCGGTACAAGCACAAGCCCGCGCTCGACCGAGCGCTTCGGCGTGGGATTGGAATACTCCTTGCCGTCAAGCGCGATCGTGCCCGCTGTCGGCCGGTCCGCGCCAAAGATCGCGCGCGCGAGTTCGCTGCGGCCGCTGCCGACAAGGCCGACGAGCCCCACAATCTCTCCCCGCCGCACGACGAGCGAAGCGCTCTTCAGGTCGGCGTCCGTCGAGAGATCCCGAACGACCAGCAGCGGCGCGATGTCGTCGTCCGGGCGCGGCGGCAAATCCGGAAAGGCAACGTCAGCGGATTGACCGAGCATCGCTCCGACCAGGGTCTGCTTGGTTTCGTTAGCGATTGGCGAGGTGCGCATGACCGCGCCGTCGCGCATCACCGTCACGCGGTCGGCTTGGGCAAGCACGTGGTCGAGAAAATGGGTCACGTAGATGATCGTGGCGCCGTCGGCCTTCAGCGCGGCCATCACTTCGTGAAGCCGGGCCGTCTCGTCCGCTGTCAACGAGGAGGTCGGTTCGTCCATGATGATGACCTTGGCCTCGCGCGCGATGGCGCGCATGATTTCGACCTTCTGCCGCTGAGCAATCCCCAGTGTGCCGACGACTGCGTCGGGATCGAGACCAAACCGGCAGCGCTGCTCGAGTTCATCAAACCGCTTTCGCTCCGAACCCTCGAGCACGCCGAGGAAATTCCGCTCGATGCCGAGAAACACGTTCTTGACGACCGTGAGTTCGGGGACGAGTTGGATTTCCTGATGGATCATGGCGATGCCGTGCTGAAGCGCGCGCCGGGGCGACCACGCATCGACAGGCTGCCCAAATATGATGATCTGTCCGGCATCCGCGACGTAGTAACCGCCGATGATTTTGCCCACGGTCGACTTGCCCGCGCCATTTTCGCCAATCAAGGCGTGAATTTCGGCGCGATGAAAATCGAGGTGAATGTCGTTGAGAACCGCGGTCGAGCCGAAACGCTTGACGATGCCGCGCAACTGGACCACGGCAGCGTGTACGGACGAACCCGCCGTCGGTTCCATTCAGGGATTTTCCCTTAGTCGCATCGCGCAGTCCTCAAGGTCGGCGCCACCGCACAACAGAAATTCATTCTGGTGCCAAGGCAAGGGCCGTACCGCTTCGCCCGCAGTGTCTCAACCGAAATGTGACTGGATCGATTGCGATGAGGCGCCGTGCCAAGTGCGCTCGTCGCGCTTGGAGTCGGCGCTGCAGCGTCATCAGTTCACCGACACGACCTCTTACTGTATCGGGAAAACACCGCTAGACGATCGGCAAATTTCTCTCCAAGCCGATTTGCATTCACGCGGTGCGTGGCAAATCCAAAAGGCACCCTGCCTAAAAATGCATATTGCATAAAGTTTGTATAATTGTCTAATCTGCCTTGTCTCGACACGAGCGCGACGCCGCCAACGAATTATGTGAGGGCGTTGTGCAAAACGCATCGAATGCGCCGTGCCGTATGGCCGCTGACGGAGGCTTGAGTGGCGCGGCGTTTCCGGGTCTCGGTCGACATAGGCG
>CAYOUO010000382.1:0-6917 GCA_964407155.1 uncultured Hyphomicrobiales bacterium
GTTCCAGCCCATGTGCGGCACCTTGAGTGCCTTGTCCGCGGGCTCGATCATCCGCACTTCGCCGGGTATGCGGTCGAGTCCCGGGACGACGGCATGTTCGAGCCCGCGCGTGGCGAGAAGCTGCATGCCGACGCAGATGCCGAAGAACGGCCGCGCGCGCTCGTCGATGAATTCGTCGATTGTCTCGATCATGCCGGGTATGACCTCGAGCTGCCGCCGGCAGTCGGCGAAAGCACCGTCGCCGGGCAGCACCACGCGGTCGGCGCGGCGCACGACCTCCGGGTCGGAGGTGATCGTCACCGTCTCGCGCGACCCGCTTTTGGCGATCGCGTACTGGAATGCCTTCTCCGCCGATCGCAGGTTGCCCGCCTCATAGTCGATGATCGCGACCGTCATGTTCGCGCCCCAGGGGCCGGGAAGAGCCCGATCACTTCCCCGGCCTCAGCCGAAGGATTGATCGGCCCGAGCGGCGGCGGGGCAGGGGGCGTCCGCGGAGGTATCGGCCCTGCTGCGGGCGGCGTCGGTTGGCCCGGCGCGTCCTCCTGGCGCGGCGAAAGCCCGGCAAAGTAGCGGATTTCCGCTTCCTCGACGCCGCGTCCGTCAACGATTGCCGTCAGCCGATAGCCCCTCCGTCCCAGTGACCGGCGGCGGAGCTCATTTCCCTCCAGCGCGAGCAGGAAGTGCAGCAGCACCATTCCGGCGAAGGTGAACGTATCGCCGATTGCGTTGCCGATCGCGCCGATCACCGCGACCGCGATGACATAGCCGAGAAGCGCCAGCCACAGGCGGCGGAAGATCAGCCACAGCGGTGCAAAGAACAGCGCCGGCCAGGCGAAGCCTTCCTTCACGAAGACCGGCGCCATCGGGTCTGATTTCGCCTCATCCGTGCCGGGCACAAGAACGGTGTAGATCGTCATGGCCTTCCGTTCAGCCGGAGAGGCTGCCCTTGGTCGAGGGAACGCGCGACTTCTGGCGCGGGTCGATCGCCACCCCCGTCTTCAGCACGCGCGCCAGCGCCTTGAAGCAGCTTTCCGCGATGTGGTGGTTGTTGCGGCCGTAGAGATTTTCGATGTGCAGCGTGACGCCCGCGTTCTGCGCGAACGCGTGGAAGAATTCCGGAAACAGCTCCGTCTCGAACTCGCCGATCTTCACCCGCGTGAAGTTAACCTTCCACGTCAGGTAGGGGCGCCCCGATATGTCGAGCGCGGCGCGGGTCAGCGTCTCGTCCATGGGTAGGTGGACGTCGGCATAGCGGGTGATGCCCTTCATTTCGCCGAGCGCCTGCTTCACCGCCTGGCCGAGCGCGATGCCCACGTCCTCCACGGTGTGGTGTTGGTCGACCTGAAGATCGCCCTGCGCCGCGATCGTGATGTCGATCAGGCTGTGCCGCGCGATCTGCTCCAGCATGTGATCGAAGAAGCCGATTCCGGTCGCGATTTTCGCCGCTCCCTCGCCGTCGAGGTCGACGGTGACGGAGATCTCGGTTTCCTTGGTCTTGCGCTTGACGGTCGCGGTACGCATCGACGGCATTCCTTTCGCGGGCGCCTTGTATCAGCCACGGCCGAGCAATGCCACATTGGCGGTTTCTCGGGCGTTTACGCGCGATTTGTCGGCGGCGAGCCGGTTCGTTGCACGATCGCGGTAAAGACCTACATAAGGCTTCGTCCCGGGCAGGTCTGTCCGGGCTCTCCCCCTAGGGGCTGGCCGCGGGGCCAAATGTCAGGACCGCGCCGGCTCGCTCACAAGGAAACTCTGCTTTGGAACACAAGGATCCCGCCACCTGGTACGGCACGACCATCGTGACTGTCCGCAAGGGTGGCAAAGTCGTCATTGCCGGCGACGGACAGGTCTCGGTCGGCCAGACGGTTATGAAGCATAACGCCAGGAAGGTGCGCACGCTCGGCAAGGGCGGCGGCGTCATCGCTGGCTTCGCCGGCGCCACCGCCGATGCCTTCACGCTCTTCGAGCGCCTGGAGGCCAAGCTCGAGCAATACCCGAACCAGCTCACCCGTGCCTGCGTCGAGCTCGCCAAGGACTGGCGCACCGACCGTTATCTCCGCCGTCTCGAGGCGATGATGATCGTCGCCGACAAAGGCACGACCTTGGTGCTTACCGGCACCGGCGACGTGCTGGAGCCCGAATACGGCGTTGCCGCAATCGGCTCGGGTGGCAACTATGCGCTTGCCGCGGCGCGCGCATTGATGGATTCGGACAAGGACGCCGAGGTTATCGCGCGAAAGGCGATGGAGATCGCCGCCGACATCTGCATTTACACCAACGACAACGTCACGCTTGAACAGCTCAAGTCGGACGTCTGAGTATAGCCATGCCCAGCAATAATTTTTCTCCCCGGGAAATCGTCTCGGAGCTCGACCGCTTCATCATCGGCCAGGCCGATGCCAAGCGGGCCGTTGCCATCGCGCTGCGCAATCGCTGGCGTCGCCAGCAGCTGACCGGTGCCATGCGCGACGAGGTGCTGCCCAAGAACATCCTGATGATTGGGCCGACTGGCGTCGGCAAGACGGAAATTTCGCGCCGCCTTGCCAAGCTTGCCGGAGCGCCGTTCCTCAAGATCGAGGCGACCAAGTTTACCGAGGTCGGCTATGTCGGCCGCGACGTCGATTCGATCGTGCGCGATCTGGTCGAGGTCGGTATCGCGCTGGTGCGCGAACGCCGCCGCAAGGAGGTCTCCGCCAAGGCCGAAATGGCTGCCGAGGATCGCATCGTCACCGCGCTGGTCGGCGCTTCCGCCAGCCCCGCGACGCGGGAATCCTTCCGCAAGCGGCTGCGCGACGGCGAACTCGAGGACAAGGAAATTGAGGTCGAGGTCAAGGACACCTCCGGCCCGCCCCAGTTCGAGATGCCTGGCGGCTCCGTCGGCGTCGTCAACATCGGCGAGATGCTCGGCAAGGCCTTTGGCGGCAAGACCAAGATGCGTCGCGTCACAGTGAAGGATTCGCGCGAGCTGCTCGCTGGCGAGGAGTCCGACAAGCTGCTCGACACCGAGGAGGTGACGCGCGAGGCGGTGGCCGCGGTCGAGAACGACGGTATCGTCTTCCTCGACGAGATCGACAAGATCGCGCGCGAGGGTGCCTATGGCGGAGGCGTGTCCCGCGAAGGCGTACAGCGCGACCTCTTGCCGCTCATCGAGGGCACGACGGTGGCGACCAAGTACGGCCCGGTGAAGACCGACCACATTCTCTTCATCGCTTCCGGTGCCTTCCATGTCGCCAAGCCGTCGGACCTGCTCCCTGAGTTGCAGGGCCGGTTGCCGATCCGCGTTGAGCTCGGTGCCCTGTCGAAGGCCGACTTCGTGAAGATTTTGACCGAGACCGAGGCGAGCCTCATCAAGCAGTACATCGCGCTCATGGAGACCGAGGGCGTCAAGCTCGAGATCACTGACGATGCCATCGAGGCGATCGCCGGCTTCGCGGTCGGCATCAACACCAGCGTCGAGAACATCGGCGCCCGCCGTCTGCAGACCGTCATGGAGCGCGTGCTCGATGACGTGTCGTTCACGGCCGCGGATCAGGCTGGGCAGACCGTGACCATCGACGCGAAATACGTCGAGAGCCACATCGGCGATCTCGCCCGCAACGTCGATCTGTCGCGCTTTATCCTCTAGTGCGGCTGCCCGAGCTCTACGCTGTGGTCGCACATTTGCGAAACGCCGCCCTTTGGGGCGGCGTTTTTCTTTCCGCCAATTCGCCCCAATCTCATGGCCTTCATGCGGCGCGTCGGGCGGGCTATGATCGCGCGATCCCGCGCGTTTCCGGGGTTTTCTCGACTATCGGGGCTCATGTTTCCATTGCGATCGCCGATTAGGGTATTGGCAGGTGCGGCGGTCGCTGTGACGGTGGTCACAGGCATGCTTTCGCTCGCGCATGCCACCGAAGAGGCGAAGAAGCTCGTCGTCGATCCGCCAGGCAACCGCTCGGCCACCCAACCCGACATCTCCGTTAGCTCGATCATCCGCACGGCCCAGACGAAGGGCACGTTTGAGGAGAAGTATCGTCAGGTCTACAGCAGCCTTGCCGGCGATCCCGAACTGATGGGCAAGATCGTGAGGACCGCCGGCGTCTATGGCATCGATCCGATCCATATTGTCGGCGCCATCGTCGGCGAGCACACCTATAACGTCGACGTGTTCGATAATCTGCAGGGCTATTACGTCAAGGCCTTGGCCTACTTCAACAACAGCGCCCTGAAGTTCGAGTACAAGGGAGAGTCGGTCGCCGATTTCGTCAAGCGCCCGCAGTTTGCGGTCTGCGACGGCGCGGCTGACGACTACGCGCTGTGGTCCTGCCGCGACAAGGTCTGGCGCGACGATTTCCGCGGCAAGACCGTCGAGGGCAAGTCGTTTCCCGATGACCGCTTCGAGCGTGTGTTCTTCCAGCCTTTCTACGCCGGACAGACCTTTGGCCTCGGTCAGCTCAGCCCGCTGGCCGCGCTCAGCGTCTCGGATATCGTCCATCGGGTCGGCGGCCTCGACGAACTCGATGTCGACCAGGCTGGCGCGGTCTATCGTGCGGTCATGGATCCTGACATGACGCTGAACTACATGGCCGCGCTCATCCAACGTGAGATTGCCGCCTATCGCGACATCGCCGGCGTCGACATCTCGCAGAATCCCGGCATCACCGCCACGCTCTACAATACCGGCGATGCCATCGACCGCGCCACGGCGCTGGCCACCGAAAACCGTAAGCGCCGCGCGGCCGGGCAGTCTCTGATGCTGCCGAAGGAAAATTATTACGGCTGGCTGATCAATGCCCGCCTCGATGAGCTGAAGAAGCTGCTGCCCGCTTCGCCCGCCGCTCCCAAGCCGAAGTCATGAAGTCATAAGGATTTCGCAGCCGGCGAAAGCTGGGCCATTTTTGTCTACCGCGCGCGGCGAATGCGCACATAGAGCGCGCCGCTGCCGCCGTGGCCGCGAGCCGCCTCTTCGAAGCCCACCACAATGTCGCGCATGTCGGGCGAGCCCAGCCAGTGCGGCGCCATCCGCCTGAGCACGCCGCGCTCCTCGCTCTCGTTGCCCTTGCCGGTGATGACCAGCACCACCTTGGCGCCGTCTTCCTGAGCCGCGCGCAGGAATCGCTTCAGCCGTACCTCGGCCGCGATCTGCGTCAGTCCGTGCAGGTCGATCCGCCTATCAATCGTGGTGACGCCACGGCTGAGGCGGCTGCGTGCACGCCTGTCCATCGTCGCCAGTGCCGGCGGCTTTTTCGGCACGGGCGGTTGCGGCGATGCGAACGGTGGCGGAGCGACCGGTGGTTTGGCCCGGGCGCGGGACGCCGCCTTGTCCGACGTATCATTCCCCACTGTTGTCGGCTTTTTCCGTGTGGGCGCGAGTGGTTCCACCGTATCCGTGATGCGGCCCCACAGCTCGACTTCCTCGCTGCTCGGCGTACGCGGCCGGCGGGTCATGGCGCCCCGTTCCTCGGCACCAGTACGAAGAATCGTCCCGTGCCGCGCATTTGTCCCGCGATCTCGCCTGCCGCATCGCCTGAGCCAAAAAAGATGTCGCCGCGCGCCGGCCCTACGATCGCCGAACCGGTGTCCTGCGCGATCATCAGCCGCCGCCAGGACGTATCGTCCGGCAACGTGGTCTCAATGAACACCGGCAGGTGAAAGGGATGCAGCAGCCGGTCGACCGCGAGGCTGCGCCCGGCCGTCAGCGGCACCTTCGCGGCCGCGATCGGCCCGAATGCAGCATCCGCGACCGGCGCCTCGCGGAAAAAGACGTAGGAGCGGTTCGCCGCCAGCACCTCGGCGACGGCCTCCGGATGGTTCGCAAGCCAGGCGCGGATCGTCTGCATGGTCACGCCACCCGGAGGGAGCGCGCCCCTGTCGAGCAGCACCTTGCCGATCGCAGTATAGGGATGTCCGGTCTTCGCAGCATAGGTGACGCGCATCTCGCCGCCTTCGGAAAGGCGTATCCGCGCGGCACCCTGCACCTGGATGAAGAACGCCTCCATCGCATCGCGGAGATAGACGAGTTCTAGCCCGCGGCCAACCAGTGCACCCCGTATGATCGCGGCGCGGTCGTCGTATTCTACCAGCCCCGCGTTCGTCTTCTTCGCGAACCGAAACGTGGGATCGATCGTCGCCACCGATCCTGGCTCGATTTCGACGAGGTCGTCCGGTGGACCATAAAGCGGCACGGGAAAATCCGAAGAGCGGGCGCGCGACCCTTCGACGATCGGCTCGTAGTAGCCGGTGAAGAAGGCGTCGGCTTCGACCAGCGCCGGCGTGAACTCATGCTCGAAGAATTGCCGCGCTCGGTCTGCCGAAAGATCAGGCGGCAACGCCGCTGCCCGCGCAATTATTGCGGCGAGCGCAGCCGCGTCGACACCTGAGGCGCGGCTTTTCGGCGGGTGCGCGGCCAGAACCTCCGCTCCCCGGCGGAACGCAGCGAGCGCCGCGCGATGATCGTCATCCCTCCATCCCGAAAGCGCGTTGAAATCTGTCGGTCGAAGCGTAACGCCGCTGTTGCCCGGAATTGCGTCCATTGCCGCATCAGTCGACCGATTCGGTGGCCACCAGCTTCCAGTTCGGATCGCGCGAGGCAACCTCGCGCGCGAAGGTCCAGATGTCGGTCACGTCGCCGACATGCGTCGGATCGCCGTCGATCACCTTGCCGTCCTTGTCGTGGGTGGCCGAGACGAGCTTCGACAGGAAGCGCACCGTCACCTGCGCAGTGGTGCCTTTCACCGTTGCGGCAGTGATCTCGGCCTTGTCGATGCCGACGAACTTGAACTCGATCTTTTCACCGCGCGCCTCGCGTCCGCTGATCGCCTGCACGAAGCCGTCATAGACCTCCGCGCTGAGCAGTTGCTTCAGCGATTTGCGGTCCCCGTCGGCAAAAGCGGTCACAATCATCTCATAGGCGGTTCGGGCGCCGTTGAGGAACTGGC
>CAYOUO010000383.1:0-10723 GCA_964407155.1 uncultured Hyphomicrobiales bacterium
ATCGATACGCCGGGCCATGCGGCATTCACCGCGATGCGCGCGCGCGGCGCCAAGGTCACCGACATCGTCATCCTGGTGGTCGCCGCCGATGACGGCGTGATGCCGCAGACCATCGAGGCGATCAATCACGCCAAGGCCGCCGGCGCGCCGATCATCGTCGCGATCAACAAGATCGACAAGCCCGACGCTGACCCGCAGCGCGTGCGCACTGAACTGCTGCAGCACGAGGTGTTCGTGGAATCGATGGGCGGCGATGTTCTCGACGTCGAGGTTTCCGCCACAAGGGGCACCAACCTCGATCGTCTGCTCGAAACCGTCCTGCTTCAGTCGGAAGTCATGGAGCTGAAGGCGAATCCGAATCGCGCCGCCGAGGGCACTGTCATCGAGGCGCGGCTGGACAAGGGACGCGGCGCCGTCGCCACCGTTCTTGTCCAGCAGGGCACGCTCCGCGTCGGCGACAGCATTGTCGCCGGCGCCGCCTCCGGTCGCGTCCGCGCGCTGATTAACGACCGTGGCAGCCAGATCAAGGACGCCGGCCCCTCGACTCCCGTCGAGGTACTCGGCTTCGCCGATGCGCCGGAAGCCGGCGATCGCCTCGCTGTGGTCGAATCCGAAGCCCGCGCCCGCGAGGTCACCGCGTATCGCGTGCGTCAGAAGCGCGACAAGTCGCTGGCGTCGACCAACGCCGCGCGCGGCTCGCTCGAGCAGATGATGACGCAGCTCGCCGCCTCCGGACAGAAGGTTTTCCCGCTGGTCATCAAGGGCGACGTGCAGGGCTCGGTCGAAGCGATCAGTCAGGCGCTGGCCGCGCTCGGCACGTCCGAAGTCACCGCGCGTGTTATCCATTCGGGCGTCGGCGGCATAACCGAATCCGATGTGACGCTGGCCGCGACCTCGAACGCCGCGATCATCGCGTTCAACGTGCGCGCCAATGCCCAGGCGCGGGCGCTCGCCGAGCGCGACGGCATTGAAATCCGCCAGTACAACATCATCTACAATCTGGTTGATGATGTGAAGGCGGCGATGTCGGGCATGCTGTCGCCCGAGCGTCGCGAGACCATGCTCGGCAATGCCGAGATCCTCGAGATCTTCAACATTTCGAAGGTCGGCAAGATCGCCGGTTGCCGCGTCACCGATGGCGTCGTTCAGCGCGGCGCTGGCGTGCGCCTCATTCGCGATAACGTCGTCATCCACGAAGGTAAGCTCGCCACGCTCAAGCGCTTCAAGGACGAAGTGCGCGAAGTGCCGGCCGGTCAGGAGTGCGGCATGGCCTTCGAGAAGTACGAAGACATGCGCGTCGGCGACGTCATCGAGTGCTATCGCGTCGAAGAAATCGCGCGCTCGCTCTAGGAACCATCTGTCTTGCAACCAGTTCGTCAACGCACGTCGTGGCCCGGCGCGTCCGCGCGCGAGGCCCTGAACGGGAGTAACCCCAGAATGCAGCGCAATTCGTCGGCCAAACCGGTTGGCAAGTCCGGCCGGCCTCCCTCGCAACGTCAGCTGCGCGTGGGCGAGGTCATCCGCCACGCGTTGGCGGAAATTCTCCAGCGTGGTGACGTGCACGATCCCGTCTTCGAAGGCACCGTAGTCACGATTCCGGAAGTGCGCATGGCGCCCGATCTGAAGTGCGCGACGGTCTTCGTCATGCCGCTTGGCGGCAAGGACGGAGAAGCCGTCGTCGAGGCGTTCGAGCGTAACAAGAAATACCTGCGTGGCGAGGTTTCGCGCCGCGTCAATCTGCGCAGCGCCCCCGATCTGCGCTTCCGCATCGATACGTCGTTCGACGAGGGCGCGCGCATCGACACCGTCCTGCGCTCCCCTGAGGTCGTGCGCGATCTCGATGGCGACCAGGATAACGATAACGGTGAGACCGCTGGAAAGGTCAACGGCGGCGATGGGCGGCCGTAAGCCGAAGGGTCGCGAAGTCTCCGGCTGGCTCTGCCTCGACAAGGGTGCTGGTCAGACATCCACTCAGGCGGTCGCGTCGGTGAAGCGCCTGTTCGGCGCCGCCAAGGTCGGCCATGCCGGCACACTCGATCCACTCGCCACCGGCATTCTTCCGATCGCTTTTGGCGAGGCGACCAAGACCGTTCCCTTCGTTCAGGATGGCCGTAAAATCTATCGTTTCACCGTGCGCTGGGGCATCGAGACCGATACCGACGATGCCGAAGGCAGGCCCGTCGCCTCGTCCGAAGTTCGCCCGGAGCGGGAGGCGATCGAGGCGCTGCTTCCCGAATTCACCGGCGAGATCCTGCAGCGTCCTCCCGCCTACTCGGCGATCAAGATCGACGGCGAGCGTGCCTACGACCTTGCCCGCGGCGGCGAGGACGTGGCGCTTGCCGAGCGGCCCGTGATGATCCATCGCCTGTCGCTCGCCGAACTTCCCGACGTGAACCATGCAGTATTCGAAGCCGAATGCGGCAAGGGCACCTATGTCCGCTCGCTGGCGCGCGATTTCGGGCGTCGTCTCGGCTGCTACGGTCATGTCGTCGCGTTGCGGCGCCTTGCCGTAGGCCCGTTCGACGAGGCGGCTGCGGTCTCGCTCGATTCGTTGATTGGCGTGCGCGAGGAGAGCGCCAGCGTCTCGCTCGATCGTTTTCTGCTGCCCATCGGGGTCGCCCTTGGCGATCTGCCTGAGATCGCTGTTGCCGCCAACGATGCGGCTCGTATCGCCCGCGGTCAGTCCATTCTCATTCGTGGTCGCGACGCGCCGCTGGCCGCCCCGTCGGTTCACGCCACCCATGCCGGCCGTAGCATCGCCGTCGGCGAAATCGCCGAGGGCGCGTTTCATCCGCGGCGCGTGTTTTCTTCGTGAAAGGCGTGCAACATCAATAGCTTGGCCTCGTCGGCCTTTTCGCTGGCAATCCCCGGCTGTTTCCGCCATATTCCGCGCGCTTCGCGGCCCTTGGAGGTAGCTGAAGTTCCCCGCTCCCGACCGTGCTGGACGACATCCCGGCTCTGGCCGCAGATCGGCGGATGATATTCACGCGTAAGCAAGGAAGGACATCCGGTGTCGATCACAGCCGAGCGCAAACAGGCGCTAATCAAGGACTATGCCACCGGCGCCAACGATACCGGCTCGCCGGAAGTGCAAGTGGCGATCCTCTCCGAGCGCATCGCCAATCTGACCGAGCATTTCAAGGGTCACGTGAAGGACAATCACTCCCGTCGCGGCCTTCTGAAACTGGTCAGCCAGCGTCGCAGTCTTCTCGATTATCTCGAGAAGACTGACGGCGCGCGTTACCAGAAGCTCATCGATCGTCTCGGCCTGCGTCGTTAGGCCGGCTTGGTGCCGCGTCTCGATGAGGCGTGGACCGCGATGATCTGAAGAGTGCCAGTCCGCGTGGCGGCATGGGGCCGCCGCGGTATGTTGATGGAAAGCCAGACAGCCATGGCAGGATCGCCAGCCGCTCTTCTCTCCTGATCGCCGGGAAGAGCGTCTCGTCATCTTGCCGATGGCCGTTTCGCTTCAAGACTTGCGTCAGGGACGCAGGAAAGGAATTGCCATGTTCGACGTTCAACGTGTCGAGATTGAGTGGGGCGGTCGTCCGCTCGTTCTGGAAACCGGCCGCCTCGCCCGTCAGGCGGATGGTGCCGTGCTCGCTACCTACGGCCAGACTACCGTGCTTGCCACCGTCGTCGCCGCGAAAGAGGAAAAGCCGGGAATCGATTTTTTCCCGCTCACCGTGAATTACCAGGAGAAGACCTTCGCCGCCGGCAAGATCCCGGGCGGCTACTTCAAGCGTGAGGGCCGTCCGACCGAGAAGGAGACGCTGACCTCGCGTCTTATCGACCGTCCCATCCGTCCGCTGTTCGCCGATGGCTACAAGAACGAGACCCAGGTCATCGTTACCGTGCTCTCGCACGATCTCGAGAACGACCCTGACATCGTGTCGATGGTCGCCGCCTCCGCCGCGCTTACCATTTCCGGCGTCCCCTTCATGGGCCCGATTGGCGCGGCTCGCGTCGGCTACATCAACGGGGCCTATGTTCTGAACCCAATGCTCGACCAACTGGCCGACTCCAAGCTCGATCTCGTCGTAGCCGGCACCGTCGACGCCGTGCTCATGGTCGAATCGGAGGCGGGCGAGCTTTCCGAGGAGGTCATGCTCGGCGCCGTCATGTTCGGCCACAAGAACTTCCAGCCGGTCATCGATCTCATCATTCGTCTCGCCGAGCGCGCCGCCAAGGAGCCGCGCGAGATGAAAAAGGCGGACAACAGCGCGCTCTACGCCCGCGTCAAATCGATCGGCGAATCCGAGCTGCGCGCTGCCTATGCCATCACCGGCAAGACAGAGCGCCATAGTGCCATCGAGGCGGTGAAGAAGCGCATCGCCAGCGAGCTCATCCCGGAGGAAGGCGCGACGGATGCGCCGTCGCCGCAGCTCGTCGGCGAGATGTTCAAGAAGCTGGAGAAGGCAATCGTCCGCGGCGACATCATCGCCAAGGGTACCCGCATCGACGGCCGCGACACCAAGACCGTGCGCCCGATCCTTGCCGAAGTCGGCATCCTGCCACGCACCCACGGCTCGGCGCTGTTCACCCGTGGCGAGACGCAGGCACTGGCCGTCGCCACGCTCGGCACCGGCGACGACGAGCAGTACATCGATGCCCTGCAGGGAACGTACAAGGAGACGTTCCTGCTGCATTACAACTTCCCGCCCTATTCGGTGGGCGAGACCGGCCGCATGGGCTCGCCCGGCCGCCGTGAGATCGGTCACGGCAAGCTTGCCTGGCGCGCCATCCATCCGATGCTGCCGCCGCACCACGAGTTCCCGTATACCCTCCGCGTGGTTTCCGAGATCACCGAGAGCAACGGCTCCTCGTCGATGGCGACCGTATGCGGCACCTCGCTCGCGCTGATGGACGCCGGCGTTCCGCTGAAGCGTCCGGTGGCCGGCATCGCCATGGGCCTGATCAAGGAAGAGGACGGCAAGTTCGCGGTCCTGTCAGACATCCTCGGCGACGAGGATCACCTTGGCGACATGGACTTCAAGGTGGCGGGCACCGCCGAAGGCGTTACCTCGCTCCAGATGGACATCAAGATCCAGGGCATCACCGAAGAGATCATGAAGGTCGCGCTCGACCAGGCCAAGAGCGGTCGCCTTCACATTCTTGGCGAAATGGCCAAGGCGCTGCCCGAGGCGCGCACGCAGCTCGGCGAGTTCGCGCCGCGCATCGAGGTCATCAAGATCGCGACCGACAAGATCCGCGAAGTCATCGGCACAGGCGGCAAGGTCATCCGCGAGATCGTGGAAAAGACCGGCGCCAAGGTCGACATCGAGGACGATGGCACGGTGAAGGTGTCCTCATCGGACGGCAAGGCCATCGCTGCCGCGCTGAACTGGATCAAGTCGATTGCCTCCGATCCGGAAGTCGGCGCCATCTACCAGGGGACTGTGGTGAAGGCCGTCGACTTCGGCGCCTTCGTCAATTTCTTCGGTGCGAAGGACGGCCTTGTTCACATCTCGCAGCTCGCTCCAGGCCGCGTCGCCAAGACCACCGACGTGGTCAAGGAAGGCGACAAGGTATGGGTCAAGCTTCTCGGCTTTGACGAGCGCGGCAAGGTGCGCCTGTCCATGAAGGTTGTCGATCAGGCGACCGGGCAGGAGATTCAGCAGGAGAAGGCGGAGCGTCAGGAAGCCGCCGCCCAGTAGCTCGCTGGCTGACGAACGCTGCGGCCCGGCTATCGCCGGGCCGTTTGCATTTCAGCGTGGCTCTTTCTGCAGAGCCTCGCGGCTGAGATCGACGATCCGCCCGAAGCCCGCGACGAGATGCGCCGATTCGATTTTCAGGCACCAGAAGCCGAAGTCGGCGAAAGATGCATATGCCGCGGCCTCCGGGTGGTGGTCCAGGAATTTCCGGCGGGCCTCGTTGCTGGTCCCGCGCTCGACGCGGCCGAGCACCGTCACCCGCGCACCTGCCAGTGGATCGCCGGTTTCGCCGCCTGCCGCGATGGCGAGCAGCGAAGCCCGCGGATCGCGTTCCAGATTGCGCGTGTGTGCGGCAAGGCGCGACAAGAGCAGGATGACGTCGCCGGCTTCGTCGGTCGCGGTCAGCACCAGCGAGGCGAAGGGTGCGCCGTCGGCGGTCAACGTCGCCAGTGAACCGGTCGCCACCGAATCGAGGACCGCGCGCGCCACTCCGGCTGCCGAAAAAGGCCGCGATCCATGGTCGCTCGCCGTTGATTTGTCTTGCAAATTGGCTGTTTTCTTTGAAAACCGGTAATCTCTTGCCACATTTACCACGCAAAGGTGGCTGCCAAAGGCGTTATTGCCTTGCGGCTGAGTGGCCGCACACGGCTCAACCAGTGGAGAAGTCCCGATGCCGACGATCGCCCTTGTCGACGACGATCGCAACATTCTCGCTTCGGTCTCGATCGCTCTCGAATCCGAGGGCTATCGCGTACAGACCTATACCGACGGCGCCTCCGCCCTCGACGGGCTTCAGGCGGCGCAGCCCGATCTCGCCATTCTCGACATCAAGATGCCGCGCATGGACGGGATGGAGCTCCTCCGCCGCCTCCGTCAGAAGACCGATCTGCCGGTCATCTTCCTCACCTCCAAGGACGATGAGATCGACGAGCTTTTCGGCCTCAAGATGGGTGCCGACGATTTCATCAAGAAGCCGTTCTCGCAGCGTCTCCTGGTCGAGCGCGTCAAGGCGGTGCTTCGCCGGTTCCAGCCGCGCGATCCCGGTGACAAGAAGGTGGAGGAGGTCGTGGCCGCCCGCGTCCTCGACCGCGGCGCTCTGTCCATGGATCAGGAACGCCACACCTGCACGTGGAAAAGTCTCCAGGTCACGCTCACCGTCACCGAGTTTTTGATCCTGTTTGCGCTCGCCCAGCGCCCGGGCGTGGTGAAGAGCCGCAATGCGCTGATGGATGCCGCTTACGACGATCAGGTCTATGTCGATGACCGCACCATCGACAGCCACATCAAGCGTTTGCGCAAGAAGTTCAAGGCGGTGGACGACGACTTCGACATGATCGAGACGCTCTATGGCGTCGGCTACCGCTTCAAGGAAATGTAAGTCTGACGGGCGAGGTTTGCCCAGGCCATGACCGCCGGCGTTGAAGAACGGTCCGTCGTCGAGACGGAAGAAGCGGCAGCCGCGCGCCCGCCAGGCGCGCGCGGCCTTTTGGCCGCCCTGTCCGGATTCTCTACGGCGCACGTCTTCACCAGCCTCACCCGTCGCATCGTCATCCTCAATCTGGCGGCGCTCGTCCTTCTGGTCTCGGGCATTCTGCTGCTCAACCAGTTCCGTGCCGGCCTGATCGACGCCCGCGTCAACAGCCTCATGACGCAGGGCGAAATCATCGCCGGCGCCATCGCCGCCTCTGCCACCGCCGACACCGACACCATCAACGTCGACCCCGACAAGCTGCTGGCCCTCCAGACGGGCCAATCGCTTACCCCCGGCGACCGGGTCTGGGAGGGCACCGAGTTCTCCATCAATCCGGAGAAGGTGGCGCCGGTTCTCCGCCGTCTCGTCTCGCCCACGCACACGCGCGCCCGCATCTATGACCGCGACGGCACCCTGATCGTCGATTCGCTCCATCTCGACGCCGGCAACCAGATCCTCTCCTATGATCTGCCGCCGCCGGCTGAAACCGCGACGCCGCCCTGGTACGTCCAGCTCTGGCGCAACGTCAACATCTGGCTCTCCAGCCGCGATCTGCCGCTCTACAAGGAGCTCGGCGCCGCCAATGGCCGCGGCTATTCCGAGGTCGTGAGCGCTCTCGATGGCCAGACCACCCGCATTGTGCGCATCAACGACAAGGGTGAACTGATCGTCTCCGTCGCGGTTCCGATCCAGCGCTATCGCTCGGTGCACGGTGCGCTGCTGTTGTCCACGCAGGGCGGCGATATCGACAACATCGTCTATGCCGAGCGTCTGGCGATCGTTCGCGTGTTCGTCGTGGCCGCATTCGTCAACATCCTCCTTTCTGTTCTTCTCGCCGGAACGATTGCCGCGCCGCTGCGCCGTCTGGCGGAAGCGGCAGACCGCGTGCGGGTGCGCGTACGCTCACGGCCCGAGATTCCGGATTTTTCGCGCCGCCACGACGAAATTGGCCACCTCAGCCAGGCACTGCGTGACATGACTGGCGCGCTTTACGACCGTATCGACGCCATCGAGAGCTTCGCCGCCGATGTGTCGCACGAGATCAAGAATCCCCTCACGTCTTTGCGGAGCGCCGTCGAAACATTGCCGCTGGCCCGCACCGAAGATGCCAAGAAGCGGCTGACCGCGATCATCCAGCACGACATCCGCAGGCTGGACCGTCTGATCAGCGATATCTCCGATGCCTCGCGCCTCGACGCCGAGCTCGCGCGCCAGGACGCCGCGCCGATCGATCTGCGCCAACTGCTCACCGCCGTCGTCAGCATCGTTCGCGATTCCGCGCCGCCGGGTGGTCCCGAGTTCCGCCTGGAATTCGCGCCCGCCGATCCCGCTGCTTATTTCGTCCTCGGCCACGACAGCCGCCTCGGCCAGGTGTTCAACAACCTCGTCGATAACGCGCGTTCGTTTTGCCGCAAGGACGGCGTGGTGCGTGTCGCGGCGCGCCCGCGGCGGGAGTTCGTCGAGATCGTCGTCGAGGACGATGGCCCCGGTGTCAGACCCGATCAGTTCGAGCGCATCTTCGAGCGTTTCTACACCGATCGCGCGGACGCCATCGCCGACAGCTTCGGGCAGAACTCCGGCCTCGGTCTCTCCATTTCCAAGCAGATCGTCGAAGCGCACAAGGGCCGCATCTGGGTCGAGAACCGGACCCGTCCGAGCAAGAACGAAGGTGAGCCCGCGATTGTTCTCGGCGCTCGTTTCGTTGTCCGTCTGCCTGCGGCGTAGCCGGCGGCATGAGCGTCCCAGGCGAGACGATCCACGCGACCGCCGTTGCGATCGGCGACAGGGGCGTAGTCATTCGCGGGCGTTCCGGCAGCGGCAAGTCCTCGCTCGCCCTTTCGCTGCTGACACGCCTGCCCGATGCGATGCTCGTCGCCGACGACCGCGTGGCATTGTCCGTTGACGGCCCGCGGTTGCTGGCAGCGCCGCCGGAGCCGCTTGCCGGGTTGCTTGAAGTGCGTGGCCTCGGCATCGTCAGGCGCCGCTATGTTTCGCCTGCCGCCATCGCTCTTGTCGTCGATCTGAAGCCGCTTGCGGAGTGTCCCCGCATGCCGGAGCCGCAGGATCTGGAGGTGGTGCTGGCCGGCATTGTGCTGCCCCGCCTCTTCATCGCCATCGACGCCTCCGATGCGCCTTCCCGTATCCTCGCAGCGCTTTCGCTGTTTCATGCCAAATCATTGATATAAAAGTCTTTCCATAAGCCTCTTGCGTTGCAAAAGTGAATGGTGAAGATGTGCCGCCTGCCGCCTTTGTGGCGGGTGGTGGTGCAGTCGGAATTTGACCCGTGGAAGAAGGCCGATGATCGGACTTGTCCTCGTCACCCACGGGCGGCTCGCTGTCGAGTTTCGCGCGGCGTTGGAGCATGTCGTCGGCGCGCAGACCCAGATCGAGACCATCTCGATCGGTCCTGAGGATGAGGTTGACCGGCGCCGCCGGGATATTCTGGCCGCGGTCGGCAAGGTCGATGACGGCAGCGGCGTGATCCTGCTCACCGATATGTTCGGCGGCACGCCGTCCAATCTCGCGATCTCGGTCATGGAACCGGGCAAGGTGGAGGTCGTTGCCGGCGTCAATCTGCCGATGCTCATCAAGCTGGCCAGCATACGCGGCGACAAGCCGCTCGCCGCGGCGATCGAGGAAGCCCAGGAAGCCGGCCGCAAGTACATCAACGTCGCGAGCCGCGTCTTGAACGGCAAGTAGGCTCGGATGGACGACGACGCGCAATCCTCCCCGGCCGGTCGCCTCGTCAGGGACATGATCATCGTGAACAAGAAGGGGCTGCACGCGCGGGCCTCCGCGCATTTCGTGCGCTGCGCCGAGGCCTTCGATGCGGAGATTGACGTCTCGAAGGATCAGTCGACGGTGGGCGGCACGTCGATCATGGGACTGATGATGCTATCTGCGGGTCCGGGTTCGACCATTCACGTCGGTGCGACCGGCCCCGATGCCGCCGCCGCTTTGGATGCGCTGTCCGCGCTGGTCGCTGACCGTTTCGGCGAAGAGGAGTGAACCTCCCTGTCTCCTCGTGCGAAAGCAGGTGAAGTCGAGGTCGTCGTGATCGGTGGCGGCGCCGCCGGCATCGCAGCAGCGCGCACACTGGCCGGCGCCGGCATTCGCCCGCGCATCCTTGAGGCTCGCGATCGTCTGGGTGGGCGGGCGTGGACGATCCAGTCGCCGCTCGGATTTCCCCTCGATCTTGGCTGCGGCTGGCTGCATTCCGCCGAGCGCAATCCCTGGCGGGCCATCGCCGAAGCCAAGGGCTGGGCCATTGACCATACGCCCCCGCCGTGGATGCGCTCCATCGGCCCACGCGGAGGCAATGCGGCGCCCGGCCAGGCGGCCTTCGGCAAGGCGCTGTTTGAATTTCGAGAGCGCGTCGCCGATTTTCCCGAAACCGAGCCAGACCGCACCGCGTCGTCGTTCATTGCTTCGGACAGCCCCTGGCGCGACATGATCGATGCCGTCAGCACGTTCTACAGCGGTGCCGAGCTCAAGCGTATCTCGGCGCATGACCTCGCCCGCTACGATGACACGGTGCTGAACTGGCGGGTTGAGCGTGGCTACGGTGCGCTCGTCGCTGATCATGGCAGCGGCCTCG
>CAYOUO010000384.1:0-4641 GCA_964407155.1 uncultured Hyphomicrobiales bacterium
GCGAAGCGCGGCGTCGCCGTCTCCGCTCTTCCGGGCGACGTAGACGCCGGCCCTGGCCACGTTGCTATCCCGAGCCAAGGCGGACGGCGCCTTGTCGAGGAGCGCGACGGCCTCGTCTGCGCGGCCGTCGTCGGCGAGCGCGCGAGCCAGCGCGACCAAAGCGGCGGTATCGACGGGATTTGCTCGCAGCATCCGCCGCAGCATCTTCTCCGCTTCCCTGCCGTCACCCAGCGCCCGCAGTGTGCGGGCGATTTCCAGCTTCAGGCCGGCGTGGTCCTTGTCGACGACCGCGGCGTCCCTGAAGGCCGACAGTGCGGCGGTGTGATCGCCGCGGCGGCGGCTCAGGTGCGCTTTCTCGATCAGACAGGCGAGGTTGCGGGGATTCGCCTCAAGCGCGCGCGAGAGGCGCGCTTCGGCGTCATCCAGGCGGTCCAGATCGCGCAGGCTGTGCACGATCTCGAGCTGGAGGCCGAGGTGCTCGGGATGGTTCGCGGCTGCGCCTTCGAATGCTGCCAGCGCGCCGCGCGGGTCGTTCTGGCGGCGGCACAGATGACCGAGCTCGATGAGCGCGTTGGTGAAGTGAGGGGCACGGGCGAGAACGCCGTCGAGGCGCTGCCTGGCGTCGCCCAGCCGGTCGAGCGCACGCAGTTCGACGGCGATTTCAACCTGGACGCCGTCGTTGTCCGGAGCAACCGCTGCCGCTGCCTCGAAGGCAGCAAGTGCGGCCATATGCGCACCGCTGCGGCGTTCGTGCCGCGCGCGCTCGATGAACCCCGCGACCTGGTCTGGCGTGGAATTTTCCATGGGTCAGAATCCTTCTGGCATCGGCACGGGAACTGGTGTCTCAGCGCGGCGAGGTGCACTGCTGCGCCGCGGCCACGCAAGCGCGGACCAGGGAACGGGATCGAGTGAGAGCAGAGGGCTGTAGTACGGGTCGGCGGCGAGCGTCTCGCCCCAGCGCGCGCGTAGCGCATCGCGCGCCCGTGTCGAATGCGGCGCAGTGTCGGGGGTGCGCGTCCTTGCGGGACCGGACCGCGTGAGGCGCGCATGGGGGGTCACCACGATGCGGCGATGCGCCGCCCGCAGCTTCAGGCAGAAATCGATGTCGGCGAACTCGAACGGAAAGTGGATCTCGTCCATGCCGCCGACGGCGAGGTAGTCGCCACGCCAGGTGAGGAGACATCCCGCACCGAGGGCGCTCTGCTGATGCGCGACTGAGAGCATGCCGCCGTATTCTCCGCCGGGCTTCGCGTCGGCGAATGCCGGGGCGGTGGAGAAGGCGGGGCCGAGAACGATGCCGGCCTCGCGCACCAGCCCGTGGCTTCCGAGAAGCAGGGGGCTTACCGCGCCGACGCACGGATCGGCGATCCGGCCGAGCATCTCGCCGAGCCAGCCCGCTTCCGCCGCAACCACATCGTCTGCGACAAGGCAGAGATAATCCCGATCGGTGGATCGTGCGGCGAGGTTTGCAACCCGCGCCGCGCTGAATGGCCCATCTGCAGTCACGACCCTAGCCATGGTGCCGTCGTCGGCGAGAGCCGATGTGATTTCGGCATGGTCAAGACGCGTGCCGGCGACGACGATCTCCGCATCGTGCTGCCGGGCTTCCGGCAGGATTGCAGCGAGACACGACCGAAGCGTGCTGCTGGCGCCATCGGTCATCACGACGATTGCAACACTTGCGCCGGCCGCGGGTTGACGCCGGATGCGCACCTCTGGAAGCGAGCCGGCGCCTTTTCCGGGGACGGCGTCAGCCGTCATGGCGCGGCGGCGCAAATGAGTGGCACTTGCCTCGGCCAGCGCGGCGCTTGCTGCGGACAGATTGAGGCGGGGCAGGGACCCGACCGGGCCGGGCACGTGTACGATTCCGTTGGATGCACCGGTGCCCGCGTCGAGTTGCGCATTGAAAAGGCGGAAGAGGTTCGCGGCGCCGTCTTCCAGCGCGCGCTCTGCCTGCGAACGACGGAGCGCGAAGACCAGCGAACAGTAGCCCTGCTCCAGCATGCGCTCGTAGTCGAAGGCGGGGAAGCACAGGGGCCACGGCGTCTCGTCCTCGCCGAGCACCTCCAGATCGCCATAGGCGGCGAAGGTCTCCTCCGATTGCGTGAAGGATGCCGCGAGGCGGCGGAGCGCGTCGGGTGCAAAGCGCGTGCCGCCTGGCGCGAGCACGACGATCGGGCAGCGCGCCGCTTCGCCATCGAGGAAATTGCGCATCAGGTCCGGCGCGAAGCTGAAGACGTCCTTGCCTTCAGGCAGCGCGGCGGCGACCCACGCGGCGCCGGTCTGCTGCTTCAGGCTCTCGACCGTGCCGTCGCTGTCGCCGCCGGTGAGGATGACGGCAATCTCTGCGGCTGACGGCGGCGTATCATCCGGCGGAAAGCGCTCCCGCCATTCGCTGTAGCGCGCGAACGGCCACGACATGGGCATGAGGCGGTCGAACAGCTCGGCGCGCAGACGCTCGCCCTCGATCCCGCCAAAGCCGCGCACCGCCGCGGCGAGTCCATTGTCGAACGCGACGAAGGGGCAGGGGCAGCCATCGAACAATTCGCCGCCGTTCTCGCGCACAGCCAGGCGATGCGCCGCGCCGTCGGCAAAGCGATCGGGCAGATGGAAATCGAACGTCCGGGCCGGTCGATCGTCCTCTCTGGCCACGCTTCGCCAGCCGGTAGCCCGCGCCTGCAGGACGAGCTGGCCGTCCACCATGACGTCCAGCGACGCCGGTTCGCGCCCGGCAATCCACGCCGAAAACCGCAAGCCGCCAAGCCACTGCAGGCCGGTAGCGCTCTCCTCCGGAAGCGTCGGTGACTGGTCCGGGTCGATGACGAGACGCGCGCCGACCGGCAGGTCGAGGTTCGCAATCCGCGCTTCGAGGATAGCACCGGGCGCGAGCGCACCGAGCGGCAAGTCGACCGTGAAGCCGTAACATCCGTCTCCGATGCGAGCAGCCGCGCGATCCCGCGTCGGCAGGTCGGCGCGAACCGTCTGCAGCACATAGCCGTCGCTCGCGATCTCGACCGTGAATTTGCGCAGCGGATCGTCGGGTGCGAAGACATGACCAGCGAACGTCGTTTCCGACAACCGGACAAACGATGTCTGCAGAAACGGTGGTGCGTTGCTGCGGCCGAGGATCATCGGGTCGATGGCGTTCACGGGAGGGTGCCCTCCATCCATTCCGCTATCGCGGCAGCCATGGCCCGGGGCGCGACGCCGGGGTCGAGCGCGAGATCCCGTGCATCCCGCGACGTGCGTTGATGCGACCAGTCCACGGTGGCGAGCGGCCGGTCCGAGATCAGCGCGCGCTCGGTGAGCGGCTGGCCGAACAGGGGGCACCCGAATCCGGCAAGCACGTAGCCGATGTCGTATTGACGAAGCAGGCGTGGCAACTCGCGTGCGGCGACGGTGCCGGTCACGAAGACATTGTCGAAACGGGCCAGTGCCGGATCGACGGCGAAGTCGCCGAAGACCGCTATCGCCGCATCCGGAATTCTCGCTGCCAGCGCGACTGCAAGCTCGCGTATGATCCGGGCCTCGCCGGGCGACGAGCGCGACGGAACTGCGGCGAGGCGAGGTGCCAGCTGGATGCGTGGCCGTCGCCGCGGCGCGGGGCGCGGGGAGAGATTGATGATGCGCGGCATCTCGGCGGGATCGAGATGGTGCGAGGCCCAGGCCGCGGCGCGGCCGTTCGGTGCCAGAAAATGCCGGACGGACTGTCGCACGTCCGCCCATCGCGACTGGCGCTGCCTGCCGCATTCGGCGGTCCGCAGCAGGCCGTCGTCCGCAATCAGCAGGTCCAACGGCAGCCGACGTTCGAGCAGAATGTCGAGGAGCGCCAGCGACATGCCGGCCGGGTCGATGATTTCGATCGCCGCGGGCGCAAGACGGAGGAGCGTCTCTCTCAGCATCCGCCCGTCACTGTCCCGATCGAGGCGGAAGCGGAGCGATTGGGGTGCGGCCTGACCCCATGCCGACAGACGCGCATCTGCATGCGGGCCGCTGCCAATGTGCAGCACGAGAACGCTGCTGCCGCCGTCCGAAAGCTGTCGCGCGCGCTCTCCGCAGATGTCGGCGAGCCCGGCGCCGCTCACCAACAGCCGGGCGCCTGATGCCTCCGGCGGCAGCTCGTGCTCGATGGCGGCCCGAGCGCTACCAAGAGGGTCCGCGGCATCGAAGGCGGCGCATTCGCGCGCGTAGTCGGGAAAGCGCTCGGCGAGAAGCGGGAAGTTTCGTGCGACCAGCGGCGACTTGTCCGGTCCGAATGACCGCGAGCCGAGGTGGCCGACGTAGACCGAAGGTGCGCAGACCGCCCGGAAGCCATGTTCGCGTGCGCGGAGCCCGAAGTCGATGTCCTCGAAATAGCCGAAGTGAAAGGCGTCGGAGAGCGGGCCAACGGCTGCCAGGCAGGCGCGCGTCACGTAGAGGCAAAAGCCCGTGCCAGCCGGAATATCGACGACCCTGCCGGCATTGACCCGCGCCGCCACCGCGTCCAGCGCCGCGACCTCGATTGGCGATCTCGCGGGACAACCGCCGCGCACGGGGAAGCTCGTGAGTTCGCTGCTGTTCGAAAGGGGGACGACCGTGCCGATCCGCGGGTCGCTGGCCGCCGCTTGCGCCAGCCGGTCAATGAAGCCTCCGGGCGGAATT
>CAYOUO010000385.1:0-10615 GCA_964407155.1 uncultured Hyphomicrobiales bacterium
CTCGGCCGGCGCCGCGGCCGGCGCGGCGGCATCGCCGTCGGCGGGCGGCCGGGCGGACTGGTCGCCGGTGCTGCTGCCACGCTTGCCGAACATTGCCATCGTTCGCTACGCGCTCTTCTGGCCAGTCAGGCGGGCGAGAAGCGGCGCCAGGCCGCCGCGCTTCGCACGCTTGACCTCGCTGCGGCCGGTGACGTCGTGGGCGACGAGCTTGAAGGTCTCGACGAGCGGTTTCTTCGGCTCGACCTCGGCGATCATCTGGCCATTGTTGGTGGCCGTGCCGAACAGCTGCGGATTGAACGGGATGACGGCCAGCGGCTCGACCGAAAGCGCGCTGGCGAAATCCTCGACCTTGATCTCGGGCCGCTTGGCGAGACCCTGCTTGTTGATGACCAGATGGGGCGGACGGTCGTTGTTGCGGGCCGCCTTCAGCAGGTCGATGAGGTTTTTGGCATTGCGCAGATTGGCGAGGTCGGGCTCGGCGGTGATGACGACCTCATCGGCGGCGAGCAGGGTCTTTCTGACCCAGGCATTCCAGGCGTGCGGCACGTCCAGCACCACCGACGGCGCGCCGGCCTGGGCCAGATCGATGACCGGCTCGAAGGCGCCCTCGGCGAAATCGTAGGTGCGATCGAGAGTGGCCGGTGCGGCGAGCAGATTGACGTGATCGGAGCAGCGGGCGAGCAACCGATCGAGGAAGTTGTCGTCCAGCCGGTCCGTGGCGCCGACGGCCTCGGCGATGCCCTGCGGCGGGTCCTGGTTGAAATCGAGGCCGGCGGTGCCGAAGGCAAGGTCGAGGTCGGTGACGAGAACGTCGTTCTCGAACGTGGCGGCGATGGCCCAGGCAACGTTATGCGCGACGAGCGAGGATCCGACGCCGCCCTTGGCGCCGACAAACGCGATGGTGCGGCCGATGGGCTCGGCGGCCGGATCGACGTAAAGGTCCGACACCGCCTTGATCACATCGAGCAGGCTGATGGGCGCGACGAGGTATTCGTTGACCCCGCGCTGGATCAGTCCGCGATAGAGATCGACATCATTGATGTGACCGATCACGACAACCTTGGTGCCGGGATCGCAGACTTCGGAAAGACGCTCGAGTTCGGCCTCGAGGCGCTCGCGTGGCAAGCGGCTTTCCACGATGATGAGATTGGGCGTCGCCGCCGACTGATAGAACCCGGCAGCGGCCACGATGCCGCCGGTCTGAACCTTGACGTGAGCGCGGCTCATGCGGCGGTCGCGCGCCGCGCCTTCAATGGCGGCAATCAGCTCGGGCGATTCGCAGAACGCCTGGATCGATATGCGGGGAACCGGGCGCACATCGGGCGGCGCGACAGGCGCCTCCGGCGCCGCCGGCACGCTGTCCTGTGTCATCCGGTAAGCGGGATCACTCATTGGCCAACTCCCGTGGCGACGGTGCCGCCGCTCTCGTCGGAATAGTCGCCGGAGACCTTCTGGCCCTGACGATACTTGAGAAGGACACCGGCGCGCCGTGCGGCGTCGGGCGGCGTCGTGCCGCGCGGATACTCGAGATCGAGCGGGTTCTCGACTTCCGCCGCGAGATTCTGCTGGGTGGCGCAGCCGTAGTTATGGAAATGACGGTTCTGCTCGGAGCTGGTGACGAGATCGGGCCAGTCGCCGCAGGGATCGGTGGCGGCGACCACGGAGCGATAGGCCAGCTTGACCGGCGCGATCGTGTCGCCGCGTTCGGCGCTGTAGGAGCCCCTGCGGATGGCGGTCGCCGGAATGCCGTCCTTGACCAGTTCGGCCTGGATCTCGACGGCGATGCGGCCGGCGCTCCCCTGATTGGGCGAGCCGGCGGGAACGGCCATGCCGACCAGCGCGGCACCGCTCGCCTGAAACTTCTGCGCAAAGAACGCAATGTTGCCCTTTTCGCCGTCAGTCAGGGCGCGAGCATAGGCGCTCACCGGACTTTCAATGGCGACGGTCTGTTCCTGCGGCGTGATGGGATGCGTGAGGTGGTAGTCGTCGGCCACGACGCTGGACGTCGTGAACGGGTCGAGCTTCTCCCTGGTGCTGCTGCACCCGCCAAGCAGCGGGAGCAGGCTGGCGGCGAGGATCACCGCGGGCAATGCGGACCACCGCCGGGCGGGATGCGAACGGTCAATGACGATTTGGGGATGCATGGGATCGACCTGAAATCGAGCGTCGTGACGGGTTTTGAGCGACGGCGGTCATTGGTAGATGTACCCGACGTTGCCCTGGTATTTCTTTGCGGCGGGCACCGCGGTGGCGTTGCCGTAGAGGCGATTGAGATTGCCAAACAGAAGCGTCTGCGAGTCGGACGGGGTTGCGAGACCCTGATCCGGCGTCGCCAGTGCGGAGCGCGCGACCGGCTTGACCAGATACGGCGTGACGATGATCACGAGCTCGGTCTCGTTGCGCTGGAAATCGCGGCTGCGGAAGAGCTGGCCGAGAACGGGAAGCGTGCCCAGACCCGGGATGCGCGCGACGGCTTGACGATCGCTGTCCTGCAGGAGGCCGCCGAGAACCATCGAACCGCCCGACGGCAGCTCGAGCGTGGTTTCCGCGCGGCGGATGTTGAGACCGGGGATCGACGTGCCCTGCAGTACGAGGGTTTGCGTCGACAGCTCGGAGACTTCGGTCTTGACGTGCAGGCTGATGCGACCGTCGGAGAGAACGATCGGCGTCATCGAGAGCGCAACGCCGTACGGCTTGAACTCGATGGTGACGTTGCCGCTCTGATCCTTGCCGGTCGGCACGGGATATTCGCCGCCGGCCAGGAAGGACGCCGATTCGCCCGAGATCGCGGTGAGCGTCGGCTCGGCGAGAACCTTGAACAGGCCGGTCTGCTCGAGCGCCTGAATGGTCATGCCGAACTGATGGTATGCGACAGTCGGGTCGGCGGTGCTCGTCGTGCCCGCCGCGCGCGACAGATAAGGATCGATGTACGTGGCGCCGAAGGAGTTGCCCGGAGTGGCGTTGTTGACGCTGTAGGGCAGAGCCGTCGAACCGCTGAAATAGAACGGTCCGATCTGGATGTTTTGCAGGTTCCAGTCGATGCCAAGCTGCTTCACGATGTTGCGCTGGACCTCGGAGACGGTGACCTTCACCTGGACCTGATCCTCACCCTGGATGGTGAGCAGGTTGACGACACCGGGCGAGGTCATCTGGCCCGACGCGTTGGCGGCGCCCGGCGCGTTGCCACCGCCCGCGGAGAGACCGTTGTCGCCATTGACGAAAACGGTGGCCACGTCCTGCGCGCGCTGCGACTCGGCGGCGTTTTTCACCGAACCGGACAGCACGATGTTGTCGTTCACGACATCGACATCGATGTTCGCGTCGGGAAGGAGGCGATTGAGGGTAGCGGCGAGCCCGGTGGTGTCGCGCGCGACCTCGAGCTGGAGAGTGACGATCTGCTGGCCGGCGCGATCGAACACGATGACGTTCGACTGTCCGGCCTTCACGCCGGTGATGTAGATGCGGGTGGGCGTGCGAATGACCGCGTCGGCAATATCGGGATTGGAGACGAGGATGTCGCGCGCGTCGCGCGGCAGGTCGACGACGACCGACTTGTTCAGGCCGACCTTCACCGTGCGCACGAGGCCGTTATCGACCGCCGGCCTTACGCTGACGGGCTGCATGGCCGGCGTGGGATCCGCCGCCAGCACCGGGAGAACGCCGGCAACTGTCGCGGCCATCGCCAATGCGGCAACGGCGGAACGATGCGCCAAGAGCTGCGGCATTTTTGCGGATTCCTGTCTCTCGAAAAAGGCCATGGCCTGGCTCACCGGATTGTCGACACGTCGGTTGCAACGCCGTCGCGTACGACGGTGATGGCGCCGTTCTTCTTGGTGCCGCCGATCAGATGCGTGGCGTCGGCCGCGGCGTCGGACGGCGAGGTGCGCGAATCGGCGACGGAGCGGAGCGCCAGCGTCAGCTTGCCGCCGCCCTGGTCGGCCATCTGCTGGGCAACAGCGATGATCTGCGACTGCTGGGGCGTGAGCTCGAGGGTCGCGGTCTGGCCGATGACGGTCTGGCCGCTGTCGTTGTTCTTGGTCGAGCTGCTGTTGGCCTGCGCATTCTCGATGGTCTGGTCGATCGCCAGGACGCGCACGTTGTTGAGAATGGTCTCGGTCAGAAAGTCATTGCCGGCGTTGGCCTGCGGGTTGGGCGCCTTGCGCGTCATGATCACGTCGACACGATCGTTGGGCAGAATAAATCCGCCGGCGCTGGTGTCGGCCGAGATGCGGAGCGCGACGGCGCGCATGCCCTGCGGCAGGATCGCGGACATGAAGCCACGATCGGAATGGATGAGCTTGGCCTCGGTGATGGGCTCCCCGGCATAGATCGAGGCGCGGGCGATCGCGCCGATGAGCGGCTGGGTCTGGCCGCTGCCGTCGCCGTTGCGGGCGATGAAATTGCCGGCCATATCGGAGCTCGGCCAATCCTGCCAGCGCATGGCATCGGCGGTGACCTTGCCGCCGATGGGAATGTCCTTGGTCGCGACGAGAACGGCGCTGGCCGGCACCGGCGCCGGCGCGGGAGCGGCGACGACGTGGGGCGCGGGCGGCGGCGAGGCGAGATGCACGGCAATCACTGCGGCGATCAGCCCGGACACGCCGGCGACGCCCAGAACCGCAACTCGAGCAATCTTCATGACCCCCGTCTCCGCAAGACGAATCCCTGAGTTCGCCTGACCGGAGCACTGTCACCCAGCAATCGTGTATGTATGGTTAATCAGTGGTGACCCGGCATGGTTAATCATGCGTTTCCGGCTCAGCCGGCGATGAGAGACATCCACACCGTCTGGGGGTAGACGGCGAGCGCCGCCGCGGCGAGCGCGATGCCGTAAGGGACCCCCTGCTTGCGATCGTGCAGGCGAGCCAGCCACTCGTGGCGAACCGCGAAGACCGGCAAGACGATGCCGCGGAACGAAAGGATGAGGAGCGTCAGCGCGCCGCCGAGCAGCGAGGCGAGCAGAAGAAAGGAGAACGCGTTCTCGACGCCAAACCAGAGCGCAATCACCGCGGCCAGCTTGGCGTCGCCGCCGCCGATCCAGCCCATGGCGAAGCAGGCGAACGCGATGGCGAGGACCACGGCGCCGGTGGCCAGGTGAAGAGCGAAGGTGTGCAGATCCAGGCCAGCGATCGGGGTGAGCAGAAGAAACGCCACCGCAAGAATGACGGTGAGCCGGTTGGAGATCGTCATGGTGAGAAGATCGGAGGCGGCGGCGAAAGCCATGCCCACGGGGAAAACGAGGAATGCGACGTAGCGCAATGCCTCGGTCATGGCGCAAATCCCTCGATCAAACGAACGCTGGGCTCATCTAGCGGGCGGCGCGTTAAGATTTCGTTTGGCGCGCTTCAGACGAGCATCCAGAAAAGACAATGGCCGGGCCGCCTCGCGGCGGCACGGCCATCGAAAAATCAGGCGAAGCCGAGCGGCTCAGGTCGGAACGGTGAGCTTGGTCGACAGACCGTTGAACACGGCGTTCAGCTGGGTGCCGAGGGCGCCAGCGCCGACGATGATGGCAACGGCGATCAGAGTGGCGATGAGGCCGTATTCGATGGCCGTGGCGCCCGACTCGTCCTTGGCGAAGCGATTCAGAAGGTTCGACATGATGACTCCTACTCAGTCAGTGGTTGGTTGGTACCGTGGCTCGTGTGCGCGAAGCTTTCCTTCGTCGCCGTAACCGCATGCACCCTAGCCGCAAAGTCCTGAAGGTTAGTTAACTCGACAGGCCTGCAAGAAGTGTTGTGATTACTAATGATTATTCATACCTGATCGTTGATTTTCACCTTTGCTTGGCAGTCTTCGGTATTATCCTGACAATCCTCAGTATTATTATTCTATTTACCATGGCGGGTAGCGGAGACTTCACCACGCTGACGAAAGCATCCGGCCGGGGTGCCGAGCAGCGGCCGGGAGCTGCCCGAGGCCGCCTTAAGCATTCGTTCACCATACCGCCCATAGTTTGAGGCCCATCGGCAGGCGATGCGATTTGCTTCTCCTGACGGCCCATCGATGGAGGATCGGCATGTCGCGTTCGCGGATGCTCTTTAGCCTTGCTGTCGGCCTCGGCGCCGCCATAGCCGGACTTTCCGGAGCGGCGGCCGACGAGGCGGCCAACATCGATGTCGTGCTGAACCAGGCCAAGGTGATGCACATCTCGCGGCCGGCAGACATCGTCATCATCGGCAATCCTGCCATCGCGGACGCGACGATCCAGGACAACCAGACGCTGATCATCACCGGCCACAGCTTCGGCACGACCAACCTCATCGTGCTCGACGCCGCCGGGCAGCCCATTGCCAGCGGGATTCTCACAGTGAAGCCGGGCAACGACCAGGTGGTGACGATCTACAAGCGCGCCCAGCGGCAAACCTTTTCGTGCACGCCGGATTGCTCGCCGGTCGTCGCCGTCGGCGATACGGCGGACATCTTCAACGGGGTGGCGGCACAGGTGCAGCAGCAGAACTCGATTTCCTCATCCGCGGCGGCACCGAAATAGCGGCGGTTAGCGGAAGATTGACATCGTCTTTCGTTTTTCAGCAGAACCGCGCAACCCTTCGTCAATCCTTCCAAGGCAAAGCTGCGGGTGCCGCAAAGCGCAGGCTGGCTGCCGCGTGCGGCTGCTCACGGACGCCATGTACGCTGCCCTGAATACGATTCTTCGCCGCCTGCGGCCGCTGTCGGCGGCAGGCCGGAGGCTGCCCGCCTTTGGCGGGGATACGCGGGGCGCCACGGCGATCGAATTCGCGCTGGTGGTGGTGCCGTTCATCGCGCTGATGTTCGCCATCATCGAAACGGCGCTGTGCTTTTTCGCGGGCCAGGCACTCGAGACGGCACTGATGACCGCCTCGCGCGCCATCCGAACGGGGCAAGCGCAACAGAACGGGTATACCGCCGACGACTTCAAGGCGAGCATCTGCAACGAGCTCACCTACCTGTTTAACTGCTCGTCCAATCTCTACGTGGACGTACAGACCTTCAACGACTTCGCATCGGTCACCCTGACGACGCCAACCGATGCGAACGGCAATCTCGCCACGACAAGCAACAGCTACAACTACAACGCCGGTCACGGCGGCACCATCGTGGTAATCCGCGCCTATTACGAATGGCCGGTGTTCATCAACACGCTCGGCAACAATCTCGCCAACGAGCCGGATGGCAAGCACCTGCTGATCGCCACCGCCGCGTTCCAGAACGAGCCCTTCCCATGGTAGGCGCGCGGCGGCACATGCGACGCAGGCTGTCGCGCTTTCTGAAGGACCGGCGCGCGGTGTCGGCGGTCGAGTTCGCACTGGTGTTTCCCATCATGCTGACGATCTATCTCGGCGGCAGCGAAGTGGGCAACGGGCTCACGATTTCCCGCGAGGTCAGCCACGTCGCGAGCACCATGGGCGATCTCGTCGCGCAGTGCAGCTCGATCAGCGACAGCGACATGCAGAACATTCTGGCGGCGGCCGCTTATGTCATCGCGCCCTACGACACGACCAACCTGACGATCCGGGTCAGCGGCATCAGCACGAACTCCAACAGCCAGGCGACGGTGGCGTGGAGCGACGAGTACCAGACAACCGCCCTGGCGACCGGGAGCAGCTTCACCCTGCCGACGTCGCTGCAGACGGCGAGCTCGTTCTACGTGGCGGCCGAGGTGCACTACTCGTACCGGCCGTATATCGGCTACGTGATGACCGGCACCTACGACATCAGCAATACGTTTTACTTTGCGCCGCGCGATTCGGCCGCGATCGCGCGCACGACAAGCACGACCAGCTGCAATTCTTAGCGGAGCGCCGGGGCGCGGAAGATCAGGCGCGCGCGAAGGCGAACGTAGTCGTCTGGCGATAGGTTTCGCCGGGGCGCAGCACCGCCGACGGGAAACCGGGTTGATTGGGCGAATCGGGAAAGAACTGCGGTTCGAAGCAGCACCCCGCGTTGACCCCATAGCGGCGACCGCCAATGCCCGGGACCGCCACGTCGACCCATGAGCCATCGTAGAACTGCACGCCGGGTTCGGTCGACGACACGGTGAGCGACAATCCGTTCCCCGGCGATACAAGGCGCGCGTGCGTGCGCAAGACACCGGACTTCTGCCGCTCGACGACGAAATTCGTGTCATAAACGACGCGGGCGTCGCCGCGCATCCGCCGGATCGGCCGCTCGGAGCGGAAATCCATGTCGGTGCCGGCAACGGACAGAATCTCACCGGTCGGAATGAGGTCGCTATCGGCCGGCGTGTACGCCTCGGCGAGAATCTGCACCCGATGATCGAGGATGTCCGCCGAATCGTCGAGATTGAAATAACTGTGCTGGGCGAGGTTGACGACGGTCGGCGCGTCGGTGACGGCCTCGACGTCCATGCGCAACACGCCATCGGTATCGACGGTGTACTTCAGCGTGACCTCTACTGCGCCGGGATAACCCTCCTCGCCATCCGCGCTGGACAGGGCAAGCACAACGCTCGCGTCATCGTACGAAACCAGACGCCAGTTGCGGCGGCCGAAGCCCCTGGCGCCGCCGTGGAGGTGCGTCTTGCCACGCTCGTTCAGCGTCAGCTGGTACTGGCGCCCGTCGAGCGACAGGCGGCCGCCGGCGATGCGGTTGGCATAGCGGCCGACGACCGCGCCGAAATAGGGCGAGCGATCGAGATAGGGCGCGAACGTATCGAAGCCGAGCACCAGCGGATGGCCGATGCCGGCGAGCCGCAGATCGCGAACGACGGCGCCGTAGGTCAGAATGGCGACCGACAGGCCACCGCCCGCGATGACGACCTCGGTCACATCGTCCCCTTCGGGTGTGCGCCCGAAAACCCTGGTCCGCATGACCTGCAAAGCCTCGCTCACGGAATCCGTCGTGCCGGCACCATAGTCATGCCGAGCGGCACCGCGCCAGTGAACATGGACGATATTGTTGCGCAATCACAGGGTTGCTCCGACATTGCGGTCAGACTGTCTGGTTGTAGCGGCCGATGCCCGGCTCGCGCCGAAGGACCCCGTCGACGGCGGCAAACATCTGGCGCATGCGCGCCTCGGAGACCGGACTTTCGACGACCACGACGATCTCGGGCTTGTTCGACGAAGCGCGTACGAGGCCCCAGGTGCCGTCGTCGAGAACGACCCGCACGCCGTTCACCGTGACGACCTCGGCGATGGTGTGACCATCGATCGCCGTGCCGGTTGCGTGCATGGCCTCGAAGGTGGCGCGGACGCGGTCGGCGATGGCGTACTTGCCTTCATCGGTCGATTCGGCCGCCATGGTGGGTGAGCCCCAGGTGCGCGGCAGCGTGCGATAGAGATCGGCCATCGTACTGCCCGGGTTGCGATCGAGCATGTCGAGGACGGCGATCGCGGTGACGAGGCCGTCGTCGTAGCCGCGGCCGACGGGCGGCGCAAAGAAGAAGTGGCCGGACTTCTCGAAGCCGGCGAGCGCGGCGGTCTCTTTCACCCGGCGCTTGATGTAGGAGTGGCCGGTCTTCCAGTACTCAGTGGCGGCGCCGTTGCCGGCGAGCACCTCGTCAACTGCGAACAGGCCGGTCGACTTCACATCGACGACGAATTTTGCACCGCTGTGCCGGGAGGAAAGATCGCGCGCCAGGAGCACGCCGATCTTGTCGGCGAAGATCTCGTTGCCTTCGTTGTCGATGACGCCGCAACGATCGCCGTCGCCATCGAAGCCAAGACCCACATCGGCGCCGGACGCTTTTACCGCGGCAGCGATGGCGTGCAGCATCTCGAGGTCTTCGGGATTGGGATTGTAGCGCGGAAAGGTGAAGTCGAGCTCGGTGTCGTGGGGCACGACGTCGACGCCGAGCGCCGCGAGAACGCGCGGCGCGAAGGCGCCAGCGGTGCCGTTGCCACAGGCGACCACCGCCTTCATGCGGCGGCCGAACGGTGCGCGGTCGGTGAGGTCGCGCATGTAGGTTTCGGCGAAACCGGGGACGAATTCGTATGAGCCGCCGGCCTGTTCACGGAACGCCGCGGCGAGAACTATGTCGCGGAGCCGGCCCATCTCCTCGGGGCCGAAGGTCAACGGACGACCCGCGCCCATCTTGACGCCGGTCCAGCCGTTCTCGTTGTGGGACGCGGTGACCTGCGCCACGGCCGCGGCGGCGAGAGCAAACTGCGCGAAATAGGCCATCGGTGTGACGGCAAGGCCGATGTCGCGGACACGGCAGCCGGCAGCGACGAGGCCGGCAGCCAGCGCCAGCTTTATCGACGTGGAATAGGCGCGGTAGTCGTGGCCGACAACGACATCGCGCTCCACGTCCATTTCGCCGAGCAGGGTGCCGAGGCCGAGCCCGATCGCGGTCGCGCCCATGAGATTGAGCTCGGGCGGTTTGGCCGAACCGGGGACGCCGAACCACCAGCGCGCGTCGTATTCGCGAAAACCGGTCGGCTTCACCAGCGGCGTGGTCTCGTAGGCGAGCGTGTTCGGGGACAGCGCGGGCGCGGGCTTCGGAAACATGCGGATAGGGAAACCTCAGAGCCAGCCTGCGTCAAAGACGAAGTTCTGGTTGGTCGCGGCCGAGGCCTCGTCCGAGGCGAAGAAAAGGATGGCGCGCGCGATCTCGACCGGCTCGATGGTGCGCTGGAGGCACTGATCCTTCATCAGCTGCTCGATTGCT
>CAYOUO010000386.1:0-9559 GCA_964407155.1 uncultured Hyphomicrobiales bacterium
AGGACCGTGATCTTGGTCTGGTTGAGCAGATCGAGCGCCGCGCCCACCAGCGTGTCGGGCGGCGCGGTCCGCGGCGTGCGGGTCATGACGTCGTCGACCTTCATCGTCAGAAGATCCGTCTGGCCGATGCGGCGGCGGAGATCGCCGTCGGTGATGACACCGGCCAGCCGCCCGTCTGCGCCGACGATGCCGACGCAGCCGAGGCGCTTTTCGCTGATCAGCATGATGGCGTCGGACATGCTGGCGCCAAGCGGCGCCAGCGGCAGCGCCTCGCCGTGCTGCATGATGTCGCGCACGTAGTGCAGGCTGGCGCCGAGCTTGCCGCCCGGATGAAGCACATGGAAATCGTCAGCGGTGAAGCCGCGCGCCTCGAGCAGCGCGATCGCCAGCGCGTCGCCGAGGGCGAGCTGCATCAGCGTCGAGGTGGTGGGCGCGAGGCCGTGCGGGCCGGCTTCCTCGGCGGAGGGCAGGATGAGAGCGATATCGGCGGCGCGCGCCAGCGTGCTTTCCGGCGCCGAGGTGCATGCGATCAGGCGGATGCGGAAGCGGCGCGAATGCTCGACCATGCTGCGCAGTTCCGCCGACTCACCCGACCACGACATCGCGACGATCACGTCGGCGGCGGTCACCATGCCGAGATCGCCGTGGCTCGCTTCGGCCGGGTGAACGAAATGAGCGGGCGTGCCGGTGGAGGCCAGCGTCGAGGCGACCTTGCGGGCAATGTGGCCGCTCTTGCCGACCCCGGAGACGATCACGCGGCCGCTGGCGCCGACGATTGCGGCAACGGCATCCGCGAACGGCGCGGCGAGGCCATTGTCCAGCGCCGCGAGCAGGGCGCCAAGGCCGGCGCGCTCGGTGGCGATCGTGCGGCGCGCCGATGCGGCGGCGCCGTCGGCCGAAGCGGAGCGCTGCTTTCCCGTGGTGAGTGATACTGCCATTTCTCGCGAATCGCCTCGCATTCCCGGACCGCCTGCCGCGGATCGTTCTACGACGACGCGCGACATGCTCTAGCAGTTTTCGCTGCATCGAAACAGCAGAACGGCCGCCGCCGCAACGGCGCGTTAACCACCCTTCTTTACGATTGGGCAACCATAAGTTTTGACGGGTCAGGTTCAGTGCGGGCGATACGGTCCTCGGTGTCTCTACTGGCGGTGGTGCTGGCCGCAAACGCGACGCGTGCCGCCGCCGACCCGATGACGCTCAGGCCCTCGGTCTACGACAACGTCTACGAGCTCAACGCCATCGAGCAGGAAACGGTGGCGGCGCCGGTCCGCAACCCATCCGCCGACGATCCCTATGCGCCGCTCGGAATTTCCGCCGGCGGGTTCATCCTCTATCCGTCGATCGCGCTCGGAATCGGCGCCACCGACAATGCCTCGAACAGCTTTGGGGGCGTGCCCGGCTCGTTCTGGTCGGTCACGCCGACGCTCGACATCCGCTCCAACTGGGACACCAACAGCGCCAACGTGCTGCTCGCCGGTTCCTACCAGGATTTCTTCAACGACGCGGCGCCGGCGGAGCCCGCCGCCTCGGCGACCGGCAACCTTCACCTCGATCTCGCCGATCGCTTCAGCGCCGATTTCACCGGCGGCGCGCTCTACAGCGAGCAGAGCCTGTCCGATCCGAACTACCCGACCGGCGCCGACAAGCCGCCGGGCGTGATCGCGCTGAACGGCACGGCGGCGCTCAACGGCGCTTTCGGGCGGATCAAGGTGACGCTCGCCGGCGGCGCCGAGCGCACGATCTACGAGAACGCCATGTCGGGCACCACCGTGATCGACCAGGGCGACCGCACCAACACGCTCTACACGGGACGCCTGCGGCTGGGCTACGAACTCGACCCAACGTTCACGCCGTTCGTCGAGACCGAAGTCGGGCGGCGGCTCTACGACCGCCCGATCGACGACGAAGGCAAGGATCGCGCCGCCACCTCCTATGCCCTGCGCGCGGGCATCGAGGTCGACCGCGATCCGCTGCTGAAGGGCGAGATCGCAGTCGGCGCGATCCACGAGACCTTCGACGACGCGACGCTGGCCGACATCAATGCGCTGAGCTTCGAGGGCACGCTGACGTGGTCGCCGCGGCGGCTCTGGACGATCACGCTGTCCGGCAACACGGCGCTCAATCCGACGACCGACCCGACCTCGTCGGGCTCGGTGTTCTACACGGGCTCGCTCGACGTCGCCTATGCCTGGCGGCGGAACGTCACCCTCGACTGGATCTCGTACGTCTCGAACGAGGATTATCAGGGCACGGGCGAGGTCGACACCACGTACAGCACCGGCCTGTCGGCGACGTGGAAGCTCAACCGCGAGCTCCAGCTCGTGGCGAGCTACACGCACCAGTGGCTGGTGAGCAACGATCCGTTCCGGCCGTACCAATCGGACACGATCCAGGCGGCGATGAAGCTGCTGCGCTAGGCCATGCCGTCTCGCGACCGGTGGCCTCCTATTTGCCCTCGATGAGGGCGCGGGCCGATTTCGCGAACGTCGCGCCGAGTTCGGCATGCTGGAGCCCGACCGCGAGATTGGCTTCGAGGAAACCGAGCTTCGAGCCGCAGTCGAACGAGCGGCCGCGAAAGCGCACGCCGTAGAAGGGCTCGGACCGGGCGGTGGCGATCATCGCGTCGGTGAGCTGGATCTCGTTGCCGGCGCCGCGCTCCTGCCGGTCGAGCTGGCGGAAGACGGCCGGCTGTAGAATGTAGCGGCCGTTGATGAAGAAGTTGGACGGCGCTTCCTTCGGCTCCGGCTTCTCGACCATCGCGGTGATGCGGAAGGCGTCCTTGCCTGCCGCTTCGCCGACGCCGACGATGCCGTACTGCTTGGTCAGCGCGGGGTCGCATTCCTCGACCGCGACGAGGTTGCCGCCTGTTTCCTGGTAGACCGCCATCATCTGCGCCAGGCAGTTCGGCTCGCCGCGCATCAGCATGTCGGGAAGGAGAACCGCAAACGGCTCGTCGCCGACGATGTCGCGCGCGCACCACACCGCGTGACCGAGGCCGTGCGGCACCTGCTGTCGCGTGAAGCTCGCCATGCCGGGCGGTGGCAGGTCGCGGGCAAGCTCGGCCAGCGCCTCCTTGCGGCCGCGGGCGCGCAGCGTCTCCTCCAGCTCGACCGCCTGGTCGAAATGATCCTCGATGATCGTCTTGTTGCGGCCGGTCACGAAAATGCAGTGCTCGATGCCGGCGGCGCGCGCCTCGTCCACCGCGTACTGGATGAGCGGCCGGTCGACCACGGTCAGCATTTCCTTCGGCATCGCCTTGGTCGCCGGCAGGAAGCGGGTCCCGAGGCCGGCGACTGGAAAGACGGCTTTGCGGACGGGTTTGTGCATCGCGGTTCTGGTTTTCGGAGGTTCGACAGGGGCGGCGGCAATACCCTATCAATAATCTATGCCTACGGTTAAGCGTCTTCATCGGGCAGGTCTGGCATGAGCGTTCTGGTCACCGGCGGCGCCGGTTACATCGGCAGTCACATGGTCTGGCAACTGGTCGACGCCGGTGAGACGGTGGTCGTTCTGGACAGCCTGACGACCGGGTTCGACTGGGCGGTGGCGCCCGAGGCGCGGCTCGTGCGCGGCGATGTCGGCGACGAGCTCCTGGTGAAGAAACTCATCGCCGATCACGATGTCGATGCCATCATTCATTTCGCCGGCTCGGTCGTGGTGCCGGATTCGGTGGCCGATCCGCTCGGCTACTACCTGAACAACACGGTGAGATCGCGGGCGCTGATCGCGGCGGCGGTGGCGAGCGGCGTCCGGCATTTCATCTTTTCCTCGACGGCCGCGGTTTACGGAACGCCGGCCGAGACGCCGGTCGCGGAGGGCGTGCCGCTCAACCCGGAATCGCCCTATGGCCGCTCCAAGCTGATGACCGAGATGATGCTTGCCGACACCGCGGCGGCGCACGACTTCAAATACGTCGCGCTGCGTTACTTCAACGTCGCCGGCGCCGATCCCAGGGGGCGCACCGGCCAGTCGACCCGCGGCGCGACCCACCTCATCAAGGTCGCCTGCGAGACGGCGCTCGGCAAGCGCGCCTCGATGAGCATCTTCGGCACCGACTATCCGACCGCCGACGGCACCTGCGTGCGCGACTACATCCACGTCAGCGATCTCGTCGCCGCCCACTCGGAGGCCCTGAAGCACCTGCGCGCCGGCGGCAGGAGCATGATCGCCAACTGCGGCTACGGGCGCGGCTATTCGGTGCGCGAGGTGGTCGAGGCGGTGAAGGCCGTCTCCGGACGTGACTTCCCGGTGGCGATCACGGGGCGGCGTCCCGGCGATCCCTCGGCGATCGTGGCCAATCCCGCCTTGATCATGTCGGAATTCGGCTGGACACCGCGCCACGACGACCTCAGCGGGATCGTCAGAAGCGCGCTCGCCTGGGAAGACCATCTCAGCCGGCGCAATCGGAGGGACTAGCGGCGGCGCCCGGGCCGGCGCCGCGATGGGGAGATGACGGTGCGGGACGGAGAGACACGCGGCAGGCACACGATGCGGCGAGCGATGCGGGCCGGCATCGCCGGTCTGCTGGCCGGCATGCTCGCCGCGCTCGGCGCGGCGACGGCCACCGCCGCGCAATCGCCGGGCACGTGGGTGGCCGCGTTCTGGCCGGTGGCGCGGGCTGCCGGCGTCTCGCAGCGGGTCTACCAGCAGGCGCTCGGCAACTTCACGCCCGATCCGGACATCCTGAAGCGCGCGGCGGCGCAGGCCGAGTTCAACATGCCGATCTGGGCTTACCTCGACCAGATGGTCTCGCCCGACCGGCTCGCCAAAGGCAAGACGGCGCTCGCCGCCGACGGCGATCTCCTGGCGCGGATCGAGCGGCGTTACGGCGTCGACCGCTATGTCGTGCTCGCGATCTGGGGGATCGAAAGCCACTATGGCGCCGTGCTGAGCAATCCGCGTCTCTACAAGCAGACTATCCCGGCGCTGGCCACGCTCGCCTATGCCGGCGGCCGCCTGGAGAAATACGGGCGCACGCAGCTCGTCTCGGCGCTCAAGATCCTGCAGCGCGGCGACGTCACGCTCGCCGGCATGACCGGCTCGTGGGCCGGCGCCATGGGCCAGACCCAGTTCATCCCCACTACCTTCGAGGCCTACGCGGTCGACTTCGACGGCGACGGGCGGCGCAACATCTGGACGTCGGATGCCGACGCGCTGGCCTCGACCGCGAACTACCTGCACGTCTCGGGTTGGCGGCCGGGCGAGACGTGGGGCTACGAGGTGAGGGTGCCCGCCGGCTTCACGCCGGGCAGCGGCGCCCACCCGGTCTCGTGGTGGGTGCGCCACGGTTTCGTGCGCGCCAACGGCGCCGCCTTTCCACGCGGCAGCGACGTGGCGACGCTTTTCGCGCCGACCGCCCCGAAGCCGGGGCCGGCGTTCCTGCTTTTGCCCAATTTCCGCGCGATCAAGCACTACAACAATGCCAACAGCTACGCGCTGGCGGTGGGCTATCTCGCCGACCGGCTGCGCGGCGGCGGCGAGTTCGCGCAGGCGTGGCCGGACCGGCAGGCGCCGCTCACGGACGACACCGCCAAACGGCTGCAACTGGCGCTGACCATGGCCGGCTATTACGATGGGCCGATTGACGGAGACCTTGGCAGCGGAACCCGCGACGCCATCCGTGGTTTCCAACGCGAGATCGGCATGACGCCTGACGGAATTCCCAGCCTGACGTTGCTCGAACAGCTCGAGGGACCGTGAGACGCACGACGCAGAGCCTGCGGTTTGCCGGCAAGGCCCGGAAGGCGGCGCGCTTCCTCGCGCTGGCCTTCGTCGCCTGCCTGCCGCTGATGGGCGAGGTCGCGCTGGCGCAGGACCTCGTGCCGCCGGCCGACGTCGGTGGCGGCAACGGCTACCGGCTGCTCAAGCCGCGCCGCGGCGGCTTCTTCGAGATGCTGTTCGGGCCGAGCCTGCTGGAGCCGTTCCGGCCGCCTCCTCCGCCGCAGCAGACGTACGCACCGCCGCCGCCGTCCCAGCCCAGCGAACCGCCGGTGCCGACCGTGCAGATCTTGCCCAAGGACAAGGATGCCCGGAAGATTCTGGTGGTCGGCGATTTTGTCGCCGACGGGGTCGCCTGGGGTCTCGACCAGACCTTCGCCCAGGAACCGAAGCTCGCCATCGTCGACGACAGCAACGCCAACTCGGGGCTGGCGCGCGCCGACTACTACGACTGGAACGCGGAACTTCCCAAGCTGCTCAATCAGGAGAAGCCGGACATCATCGTCGTCGCGCTCGGTGCGAACGATCGCCAGGAACTGCGCAACGGCAACGAGCGCTTCGCCACGCATTCCGACGCGTGGGAGCAGGCCTACATCCAGCGCATCAAGGGGCTGACGAGCACGCTCAAGGTCTATGGCCGGCCGTTCTTCTGGGTGAGCGCGCCGCCGATGCGGGTTTCCGCCGCGGCGCGCGACATGGCCTACCTGAACGAGTTCTACAAGCCGGCGGTGGCGGAGGCCGGCGGCTATTTCGTCGACGTGTGGGACGGCTTCACCAGCGACGAGGGCAACTATATTTCCTCCGGTCCCGACGTAAACGGGCAGCTCAGGTCACTGCGGCTCGGCGACGGCATCAACTTCAGCCGCGCCGGCCGGTTGAAGCTCGCCTTCTACGTCGAGCGCGAGATCCGCCGCCAGACCGGGCTTGGCGAGGGCAAGGTGGATCTCCTGACCTCGACCAACCAGAACAACCAGGTCGAGATCGGCCCCGACGGCCAGAAGCATCTCGTCGGGCCGGTCATCTCGCTGACCAGCCCGCCGCCGGGCGCGAGCGACGCGCTCGCCGGCGGCCCGAACGACGCCGATGCCGCGAAGAAGAATACCGACTCGCCGGGCTACCGGATGATCGTGAAGGGCGAGGCGCTTCCCCGGGTGACCGGCCGCGCCGATGACTTTACCTGGCCGACCCCGGCCACCGCTGCACCTGCTGCTGCGGCACCGGCCACCGCTACGCCGGCCGCCGCTGCGCCGGTCGCGGGGCAAACGCCCTAGACGCGCCGCTTCACGAACGTGCTCGCCGCGCTAGCTTCCCCTACGGGGATGGGCGGATACCTCTCGGGAGCGCGTCATGACATTTGCCATACGGATGCTGGCCATCGCCTCTGTTCTCGGAGCCGCGACGCTTTCCGCGGCGGCCGCCGAGCCCAGTGACGACACGATCCCGACCGCGGACGGCAGCGTGACGTTGCATGCCATCCATCACGCGGCCTTCACGCTGACCTGGAAGGGCATGACGATCCTCGTCGATCCAGCGCCGCCGCAGGGCGGGACGCCGCCGGCCGACGTGACCGCGGAATATCGCGCGCTGCCGCGGCCCGAACTCATCCTGCTCACCCACGACCACCCCGATCACTTCAACGTGCCGATCCTTGAAGCTGTATCCGGGCAGGCGACGATCGTGGCGCCGCGGGAGGTGTTCGACCAGATGCCCGCCGATCTGAAAGCGAAGACGAAGGTGATGAAGAACGGCGAAACGGCGACGGTCACCGGCGTCCCGATCGAAGCGGTCGCCATGTACAACACGACGCCTGACCGCACGCAGTATCACCCGAAGGGCGGCGGCAATGGCTATGTGCTCACTATCGGCGGCAAGCGTATCTACATCGCCGGCGACACCGAGGAGACGCCGGAGATGGACGCGTTGAAGAACATCGACGTCGCCTTCCTGCCGATGAACCTGCCGTTCACAATGGACGTCGCGCACGCCGCCAAGGCGGTGAAGGACTTCAGGCCGAAGGTGGTCTACCCGTATCACTACAAGGGCAGCGACGTGGCGAAGTTCAAGGCGCTGGTCGGCAACGCCGCCGATGTGCGGCTGCTGAAGTGGTATTAAGGCGCGACGTCTCCGCCGTCATTCCGGCGAAAGCCGGAATCCAGAGGGCGCTCCGGGTAACCACAAATTGGGGGGACGGGATGGTTCAACACTTATGTTGACTTCCACATAAATGTGGAATAGAATATCTTTATGAATGCGAAGGAACTTCAGCGCTGGCTGGCAAGGCAGGGCTGCACGTTCAAGGCTCATAAAGGCGGCAGCGGTCACCTGACAGTTTACCGTGACGGTAAAACCTCGCAGATCCCCATGCATGGTCACGGCAGGGAACTCGGGACTGGGCTTGTGAACAAGATCAAGAAGGATTTGGGACTCAAGTAGGAACGACGGCGCATGTGGTACAAACTGATCCTGACCCGCGACGACAACGATACGTTTCTGGTGACGGCCGCGGCTTTTCCCGAAGTGACGACCTTCGGCGAGACCGAAGAAACTGCCTTGCGTCATGGCCGTGACGCGATTGAGGAAGCGATTGCGGCGCGCATTGTTGAGGGCCGCGCCATCCCGTTTCCGCTTCGTAATCGTCCTGCGCGGGGACTGGCCGCCGAAGTCTCGGGGATCGTGTTCCTGAAATCGGCCCTTTACATGCAGATGAAGGCGAAGGGCTGGACGCGCGCCGATTTGATGCGCGCTCTTGGCGTGAAACGCGAACACGTGGATCGGTTATTCCGCCTTGACCACAATTCGCGGCTTGATTCGCTCGAGGACGCTTTCAAGGCGCTGGGCGTGACCCTGCGCTTCGACGTTCCATTTTCCAAAGCCGCGTAATGCCGATAGCGGCTTATCGCGGCAGCGACGTGGCGAGGCTCAAGGCGCTGGTCGGAAACGCCGCCGATGTGCGGCTGCTGAGGTGGTGTTGAGATTCGTCAGCCGGATTCAGCGGTACGATAGACGGAGATGGTGATTGAAAGACCCGCGGCCGCCGCAGCCGCCGCTATGTCGGCGTCGATGGTGAAATAGCTGGCCAGATGGTTCGCCGGAGCATAGGTAGCGAAGTCGACGTCCGCGCCGACTACATTGGGGAGCAATCGCAGTCTTCGGATATTCGGACGACTGTCTATCCAATCGAAGCTTGCCCTGACCAACACTTTGAAGGTTGCGGCTTTTGCAACTTCGAAGTGGCAATGCGAAATCCCGCCTGCCGACGGTGGCTCGTCAGTTCGATAAGGGGATACCCCGACCAACTCGCATATTGCGTTGATATCTGGCGCACCATTGCAGGAAACGCGGAGGATGGATTCCATCGCAGAGACCCGTAGGGTTCGCCCTTACCGCGGCAGCGTCGTCGTGCCCATGAGGAACTCGTCGACGCCGCGGGCGCACTGCCGGCCTTCGCGGATCGCCCACACCACCAGCGACTGGCCGCGGCGCATGTCGCCGCAGGCGAAGACCTTGTCGCGGCTGGAGCGATAGTTCCTCACGTCGGCGAGAACATTGCCGCGCTTGTCGAACTCGACGCCGAGATCGTTCAGCATCCCGTCCTGCACCGGGCCGACGAAGCCCATGGCAAGCAGCACGAGATCGGCCTTCAGGTCGAACTCGGTGCCGGGAATGGCCTGGAACCTGGCGTCGGCGCGGGCGCACTTCAGCGCCGTCACCCGGCCGTTCTCGCCCTCGAAGCGGACGGTGGCGACGGCGAAGTCGCGCTCGGCGCCTTCCTCGTGCGACGAGGAGGTGCGGAGCTTCAGCGGCCAGTTCGGCCAGGTCAGCAGCTTGTCTTCCTTCA
>CAYOUO010000387.1:0-5956 GCA_964407155.1 uncultured Hyphomicrobiales bacterium
GGTATGCGCGATGGCGGTATCTCGCTGCCGAGGTACGGCGCACCTGCCGCGCACAGGGGGTGCCGCTCATCAGCGCCCCGGGCGAGGACCAGTGGGATACGGCCCTGGAAGAATATTCCACGGTGCCGGTCGAGCACGCGCGCCTGCTATGGCGCTATCTCGTTGAAAGCGGCGAGGAAAACGCTTCGCGCGCGCTGGCGCTGTGCACCTGTTTTCTCGGCCGGAAAGACGATCTTCCGCCGCCGCCTGTCGTTCTGCCCCGCGCCGGCTGCTACCGGCCGGGTCGCGGTCCGGTCGCCGCCGATGAATCTCTGAGCGAAATCAATGGCATGCCGGCGGTGCCCATCGTTTTCTACCTCGCGCTCCTGCATGGACAGTCAACCGGCCCGGTCGATGCGCTGGCGGAGGCTCTCTCCCGGCGGGGTCTTTTCCCGCTCCCGATCTATGTTTCCAGTCTCAAGGACGAGGCCTCGGAAGCCTTTTTGGATCAGGTATTTAGCAGTACGCCACCCGCCATCGTACTGAACGCGACGGCCTTCGCCGTGTCGCGGCTGGGTGCCACCCACGACAGCACAGTCCTCGACCGGCCCGGCCACCCGGTGCTGCAGGTGGTTTTCTCCGGAAGCACTTGGGAAGACTGGCAAAACAGCTTGCGCGGTCTCGGCCCTAACGACCTCACCATGAACGTTGTCCTGCCCGAGGTCGATGGCCGCATCCTGACCCGCGCCGTCTCCTTCAAGGAGCGCATCGGCACCGCCGCCGTCTACCGCCAAGTCCCTGATCGCATTGAGTTTGTGGCCGAGCAGGCGGCGCGCTGGGTGCGGCTGGCCAGGACCCGTCCACAAGATCGCCGGATCGCGCTCGTCCTCTCCAACTACCCCGACCGCGACGGCCGCATCGCCAACGGCGTCGGGCTGGATACACCGGCGAGCGCCGTTTCCATTGCAAAAGCAATGGCTTCCGTCGGCTATGCCACTGGCGATTTTCCCTCGACCAGCGCCGCGCTGATGGAGAGAATCCTCGCCGGTCGCACCAATGCCGGGGGGCATAGCGACATCGTTCTGCGGCTGGCCGAATATCGCTGTTTTTTCAATACGTTGCCTGAAGAGGCCCGCCTCGCTGTGACGGCCCGCTGGGGCGCGCCCGAGAGCGATCCGTCATATTGCGCGGACGGCTTCCAGATCGCTGCGCACCGGTATGGAAATCTGGTCGTGGCAATCCAGCCTGCGCGTGGCTATGCCATTGATCCCAAAGCCACTTATCACGATCCCGACCTCGTGCCGCCACACGGTTACCTGGCGTTTTACGCCTGGCTGCGGACAGTGTTCAGCGCGGACGCCATCGTCCATGTCGGCAAGCACGGCAATCTCGAATGGCTGCCGGGAAAAGCACTTGGCCTGTCAGAGACTTGCTGGCCAGAGATCGCGCTCGGGCCGACGCCCGTCGTCTACCCGTTTATCGTCAACGATCCGGGCGAGGGAACACAGGCAAAACGGCGCACTTCCGCCGTTATCGTCGATCATCTTATGCCGGGAATGACCCGGGCCGAAATTCACGGGCCGCTCGCGGAGCTGGAGACGCTGATCGACGAGTATTACCTCGCGGCCCCGGTCGACCGCCGACGGCGCGATTATCTGCGCGGCGAGATCGTCGCGCTGGCCGCGCGCCACGGCCTCGATCGCGATCTCGGTATCGTGCGCGACACCACCGACGACGCACTCCGCCTGCTCGATGCGCACGTCTGCGAGCTGAAGGAGATGCAGATCCGCGACGGCCTCCACCCGCTTGGAATAGTGCCGTCCAGACAAACGCGGACGGACACGCTGGTCGCGATCGCCCGCACACCGCGGAGTGGCGCGCACGCCGCCGACGCTTCGCTGCACCGCGCCGTCGCTGCCGATCTTGGCCTCGCATTCGATCCGCTCGATTGCGACTACGCCGCGCCCTGGCAGGGGCCGCGGCCTGACGCGCTTTCCACCGTCTCCGATGCGCCCTGGCGGACCACCGGTGACACGGTGGAGCGCATCGAGCGTCTCGCTGCGCGAATGGTAGAGCAGATGACTTTTAATCATCAGGTCGCGGGTCGCCCCGGCGAGCAGATCGCCGACGAGGCAGGCCCCCATGCCGCCGTCGTGCTCGACTGGATCGCGGGCGAACTTGCCCCGGCGCTCGACTGCTCCGGCGATGCCGAGATTGCGGCGGTGCTCACGGCGCTGGACGGAAGGTTCGTCGCACCCGGCCCCTCGGGAGCGCCGACGCGCGGGCGGCCTGACGTGCTGCCGACGGGCCGCAATTTCTACAGCGTCGATACCCGCGCCGTGCCCACCGCGGCTGCGTGGGCGCTTGGCCGCAAGGCGGCGGACGCGCTCGCCCTGCGCTATTTCCAGGACGAAGGTGAATGGCCGCGCTCCATTGCGCTGTCCGCCTGGGGCACCTCTAACATGCGCACCGGCGGCGACGACGTCGCGCAGGTGCTGGCGTTTATCGGCGCCGAGCCGCAATGGGCGCCCGGCACAGGTCGCGTGACCGGCTTCCGCGTGATGACGCTCGCTGAACTCGGGCGTCCGCGCATCGACGTCACGCTGAAGATATCGGGCATGTTTCGCGATGCCTTTCCGCTCCAGATCGATCTGATCGACAGCGCTGTGCGTGCGGTGGCGGCGCTCGACGAGAACGGAGAGGCCAATCCCGTTGCCGCGGCGGCGCGTTCGGTCGCGACAGCGCTCACGGCAGCGGGCCTCGCTCCCGACGTCGCCGAACGCCTTGCCGGCGCGCGCATCTTCGGCGCCAAGCCCGGCGCCTATGGTGCCGGGCTGCAGGCGCTGATCGATACCGGCGCGTGGGATACCCGTGCCGATCTTGCCGATGCGGTCACGGCGTGGGGCAGCTTCGCCTATGGCGGTGGCCAGCATGGCGAACTCGCGCGGGAGGCCTTCACGCAGCGGCTCGCGGCGACTGATGCTGTGCTCCACAATCAGGACAACCGCGAGCACGATATTCTGGATTCCGACGACTATTACCAGTTTCAGGGTGGGCTTGCGGCGGCGGTGGAAACGACAAAGGGCGTCGCGCCGCGGCTCTATCACGGCGATCACGCCCGGCCGGAAACGCCGAGGATCCGTTCGCTCAGCGAGGAAATTGCGCGCGTCGTCCGCGGCCGCGCGGCCAATCCGAAATGGATCGCGGGCATGATGCGCCACGGCTACAAGGGCGCGTTCGAGATGGCGGCGACTGTCGACTATCTGTTCGCGTTCGCCGCAACGACCGACGCCGTGCAGTCGCACCACTTCGACCAGCTTTACGAAGCTTACCTCGGCGACGAGCGGGTCCGCCGTTTCATCGCCGAAAACAACGCTCCCGCGCTTGCCGAGATGGCCGCCCGCTTCCGCGAGGCTGTCGATCGCGGGCTCTGGGCGCCACGGGCGAACAGCGCATATGATCTTCTCGCCGCATTGGCGGGTGGCAGAAAGGACGCTGCCGAATGACCGACGAAATGACCGAAGCCGAACTGGACGCGCGTCACGCCGAAAAGATGCGCAAGAAAAAGGCCGCGCGCGACAAAATCCTCGCGACCAAGACGATCGAGAAGGGATTGCTCGTCGTCCACACCGGCAAGGGCAAGGGGAAATCGACCGCCGCGTTCGGCATGGTTTTTCGCGCGCTCGGTCATGGCATGCCGGTCGCCGTCGTGCAGTTCGTCAAGGGCAGGTGGCAGACCGGCGAGCGCGTTGCGCTGGAGAAATTCGGCGACCTCGTCTCGATCGACACTATGGGCGAAGGCTTCACCTGGGAGACGCAGGATCGTCAGCGCGACCTTGCCGCCGCGCGCGCCGCGTGGGAGCGCGCCAAGGCCATCATCGCCGCCGGCAAGCACAAGGTCGTGCTGCTCGACGAGTTGAACATCGTCCTGCGCTACGACTATCTGCCCGTCGCCGAGGTCGTGAGCTTCCTCAGCGAGGAGAAGCCGGCTGATGTCCACGTCATCGTCACCGGCCGCAACGCCGCGGAAGAGCTGATCGCCATAGCCGATCTGGTCACGGAAATGGAGCTGGTGAAGCATCCGTTCCGGTCGGGGGTGAAGGCGCAGAAGGGCATCGAATTTTGACGGACGCCGGGCGAGGCGCGCGCGCCGTGATGGTGCAGGGGACAGGCAGCAGCGCAGGCAAGTCGCTGCTGGTGGCAGGGGTGGCGCGCGCGCTGGCACGGCGCGGGCTGAAGGTGGCGCCGTTCAAGCCGCAGAACATGTCGAACAACGCCGCGGTGGCAGCCGACGGCAGCGGCGAACTCGGCCGTGCGCAGGCGCTGCAGGCGCGCGCAGCCCGGTGCGCGCCGACGGTGCACATGAACCCGGTGCTGCTCAAACCGGAAAGCGCCGAAGCCGCGCAGGTGATCGTGCAGGGCCGGCGCAGGGGAACACTGGCCGCGGCACGCTTCCGGCAGGGCAGGGCGCACCTCCTGCCCGCCGTCCTCGACAGCTTCGACAGGGTCAAGGCGGGGATAGATGTCGTCCTTGTCGAAGGGGCGGGCAGCCCCGCGGAGATCAACCTTCGCGACGGCGACATCGCCAACATGGGCTTCGCCGAGGCCGCCGACGTGCCGGTCGTCATCGTCGGCGACATCGACCGCGGCGGCGTGATCGCGAGCCTGGTCGGCACGCACGCGGTGCTCGCCCCGCGCGACCGCTCCCGCATCAAGGGCTTCATCGTCAACAAGATGCGCGGCGATGCTGCGCTCTTTGCCGACGGCATGCGCGAAATCGCGGCGCGCACCGGCTGGCGGCCGCTCGGACTGGTGCCGTGGTTCCCCGAGGCGGTGCACCTGCCGGCCGAAGACGCCATGGCGTTGGACGGGAGATCTCAACGTCATTCCGGCGAAGGCCGGAATCCAGATTTGCTCGCGCCGCAAATCTCCGAGGGCACTGCCTTTCATATGGACCCCGGCCTTCGCCGGGGTGACGGAGAAGAGGAGGGTAATGGCGACGGAAAAGCCGTGGTCGCTGTCCTCCACCTGCCGCGCATCGCCAACTTCGACGACCTCGACCCGCTACGCGCCGAACCCGGCGTCAGCGTCGTGTTCGTGGAAGCGGGCGAGACAATTCCGCCGGCAGCGAGCCTGGTGATCATCCCCGGCTCGAAGGCGACCGTCGCCGATCTGACGTATCTGCGGGCGCAGGGCTGGGACATCGACATCGCGGCGCACGTTCGCCGCGGCGGGCGCGTGCTCGGCCTCTGCGGCGGCTACCAGATGCTCGGCCGCACGATCGCCGATCCTGACGGCGTCGAGGGCGCGGCGGGAACAGTATCCGGCCTCGGCCTGCTTGCCGTCGATACCGTGCTGACCGGCGACAAGACGACGGTGGCAGTGACCGGACGCGACGCAGCGAGCGGCGACGGCATCACCGGCTACGAGATCCATCTCGGCCGCACGAGCGGCGAGGATTGCGCGCGCCCGCTCGTTCATCTCGACGGCCGCAGCGACGGCGCGCGGTCGGCGGACGGCCTGGTGAGCGGGACTTACGTGCATGGCCTGTTCGCGGCGGATGGATTTCGCCGGCGCTTTCTTGCGTCGCTCGGCGCGCCGGCCTCGACGCTGCGCTACGAAGCGCTGGTCGAGCGCACGCTGGATCGCCTGGCCGAGCACCTCGAGCGGCATGTCGACATCGACGCGCTGCTCGAAATCGCCGGCTACAGCGCGCCAACGACCGAGGCGGCGACGATGACGACGGCGAGCAAGGCAGCGTTGGCGCCGACATAGATCCTCAGCGCGCGGCGGATGTCGTCCGCGGTGGCCGCAAGCCTGCCGCGTTCGTTGACGAAGGGATCGGCGACGATGACGCCGGCGTAGCGGCGCGGCCCGGCGAGCGCGATGCCGCGCGCCGCCGCCATCGCCGATTCCGGCCACCCGGCGTTCGGCGACCGGTGCTTGCCCGCATCGGCGAGCATCGTGCGGAGCGATG
>CAYOUO010000388.1:0-4246 GCA_964407155.1 uncultured Hyphomicrobiales bacterium
TCCAGATCTCGATGAAGCGGTCGCCATCGGCGTCCGGGCTGCCGGGCGGACCGCCCGGAATGTGCTCGCCGTGATCGTAGAAAATCTCCGAGCACGGACCGCACGGACCGGTATCTCCCATCGCCCAGAAATTGTCGCTGGTCGGGATGCGGATGATGCGCTGGTCGGGGAGTCCGGCGATCTTCTTCCACAAATCGAAGGCGTGATCGTCAGTGTGGTAGACGGTGACGGTAAGCTTGTCCTTCGCCAGGCCGAATTCCTTCGTCACCAGCGTCCAGGCGTGCTCGATCGCGCGCTCCTTGAAGTAGTCGCCGAACGAGAAATTGCCGAGCATCTCGAAAAAGGTGTGGTGGCGGGCGGTGTAGCCGACGTTATCGAGGTCGTTGTGCTTGCCGCCGGCGCGGACGCATTTCTGCGCTGTCACCGCGCGAGGGAACGGCGCGGCCGCGCGGCCCGTGAAGTAATCCTTGAACTGGACCATGCCGGCGTTGGTGAACATCAGCGTCGGGTCGTTGCGCGGAACCAGCGAACTCGACGGCACGGCGGTGTGGCCGTTTTCCTCGAAAAACGAGATGAATTTCGCGCGAATATCGTTGACGCTGATCATGTCCACCGCGGCTCAGAAAAAGCGGCCGCCAGACGCGGCCGCCGGCGGTTTTAGCCCCGGAAATCGAGCCGTGTCCAATACTTGCCGAATAATCAGCGGGGAAGAACCACCCGGCCGGCAGGATCGATCATCCATGCCGGGTTGAGGGCGACCTCCCAGGGATGTCCATCGGGATCGCAGAAATAACCCGAGTATCCGCCCCAGGACGTATCCATGGCCCGGCGCAGGAGGCGGCCGCCGGCGCGCACCGCCTCAAGCAGGACTGCATCCACCTCGGCGCGCGAGCGGGTGTTATAGGCGAGCGCCACCCCGCCGAATCCGCCGCTGTCGGGCAGGCCCGTCTCGATGGCAAGCTCCTCCCGCCCCCACAGCGCCAGCACGCTGCCCGGCAGCTGGAAGAACACCACGCCGTCGTCGCGGTTGCCGCGCTTCCATCCGAGATCCTCATAGAAGCGCCGCGAACGCTCGAGGTCCGCGACGCCAAGGGTGATCAGACTGACGCGCTGCTCCAACCGAGCCTATTCCTCGCCGTCGTCGCCGGCTTCGTCCGAGGCATCGGCGCGCTCGAGGAACTTCTCGGCGATGAGACCGGCATTTCCCCGGATCGCTTTCTCGACCGCTGTGGCAACGGCAGGATTGTCCCTGAGGAAGACCTTGGCGTTCTCCCGCCCCTGCCCGAGGCGCTGACTGTCATAGGAGAACCAGGCTCCGGACTTCTCGATGACGCCGGCCTTGACGCCGAGATCGATAAGCTCGCCCGTCTTGGAAACGCCCTCGCCGTACATGATGTCGAACTCGACCTGCTTGAAGGGAGGCGCGAGCTTGTTCTTGACGACCTTGACGCGCGTCTGGTTGCCGACGACCTCCTCGCGCTCCTTGATCGAGCCGATGCGGCGGATGTCGAGCCGGACGGAGGAGTAGAACTTCAGGGCGTAGCCACCCGTCGTGGTCTCCGGATTGCCGAACATGACACCGATCTTCATGCGGATCTGGTTGATGAAGATGACCGTCGTGTTGGACCGCGAGATCGAGCCGGTCAGCTTGCGAAGCGCCTGGCTCATCAGCCGCGCCTGGAGGCCAGGGAGCTGATCGCCCATCTCGCCCTCGATTTCGGCGCGCGGCGTGAGCGCCGCCACCGAATCGACCACCAGCACGTCGATGGCGCCGGAACGCACCAGCGTATCGACGATCTCCAGCGCCTGCTCGCCGGTATCGGGCTGGGAAATGAGCAGATCGTCGAGATTGACCCCCAGCTTGCGGGCATAGGTCGCGTCCAGCGCATGCTCGGCGTCGATGAAGCCGCAGATGCCGCCGGCCTTCTGGGCCTCGGCGACGACATGCAGCGCCAGCGTGGTCTTGCCCGAGGATTCCGGCCCGTAGATTTCCACGATGCGGCCGCGCGGAAGGCCGCCGATGCCGAGCGCGATATCGAGGCCGAGCGAACCGGTGGAGACCACCCCGACCTCGATCGGCGCATCATTGCGGCCGAGCCGCATGATCGAGCCCTTGCCGAATGACCGCTCGATCTGACTGAGCGCCGCATCGAGCGCCTTCGACTTGTCCATGGACTGACCTTCAATGACGCGCAGAGTTGTTGCAACCGGCATGGTATTAGCTCCTTATTCGCCCGGCGGCAGCGAAAGCCAATCTGAAATTCAGCGCCCGGACCGCTCGATATATGTACACGGTTTGTTCTCATAAGGCAATCGCGGGATCAGCGGGCATTTCCGGGCAGCTGCGGTCTGCCCTATCGACTTGTTTTCGCTGGCCAAATTCTTCCTCTACGGCCTTATCTGCTGACGGATGCGCGGTCATGAAAGGCCGAGTGCAGGGATGATTTCTCTCGCCCATCCGTTCGGGACGATCACCGTATTCGGCGGCGCGACCGTCGACCGAATCGCACGGAGCCGGGAAAAGCCGGTGATGGGTGCGTCCAATCCCGGAAGCACCCGCAGGGGCGCCGGCGGCGTCGGGTTCAATGTCGCGCTCATTCTCGCGCATCTCGGCCTGGACGTGCGGCTGGTGACCGCCGTGGGCGCGGACGCGGACGGCGAGCTGATCGTCGCGACCGCCAGGGACGCGGGGGTGGACATCGAGCACGTCGTCATCTCGGGCGAAGCGCCAAGCGCGACCTACACGGCAACGCTGGACAATACCGGCAATCTCATCATCGGAATTGCCGACATGGCCGTCTGCGAGAGGATCACGCCCGCGGCCGTCGCGCCCGCCACCGATGCCAGCCACCGCGGCCTTTGGGTCGTCGATGCCAATCTGCCGCCGGCGACCCTCGCCTTCCTCGCCTCCGAAGCTGCCGATGCCCGCGTGCCGCTTGCGGCGCTGACTGTGTCGCCGGCAAAAGCGGTCCGCATGCGACCCCTGCTCGACAGCATCACCTACCTGTTCACGAATCGCCGCGAGGCATCGGCGCTCCTCGGCCTCGAGCCCGAGCAGATGTCGGCGCCCGTTGCGCAGCTGGCGCGCGAACTGACCGGCACGCGCGGCATCCAGGCGATCGTCACCAATGGCCACGACCCGCTGGCCGCGGCCAGCCTCGGCGAAGTCCGCTCGTTCGCGTCCCTGAAGGCGAACGTCAAGGCCGTCAACGGTGCCGGAGATTCGTTCGCTGCTGGTGCGATCTACGGTCTTTCCGCCGGCCATGAACTCAACGACGCCATCCGCTTCGGCCGCGCCGCCGCGGTGCTGACGCTCGAGGCCGGCAGCATCCGCGATGCCGTCTTTACCGGCGACAACCTTGCCGAACGCCTGGCCACCCCCTCGCCGCGGGCTGCATCGTGACCGGTTCCTTTCTCGCCATCTCCGATGAAGTGGCGCAGGCAATCGCCGGCAACCGCCCGATCGTGGCGCTCGAATCGACCATTGTCAGCCATGGCATGCCGTGGCCGCAGAACATCGAGACGTCGCTGGCCGTCGAGGACGAGGTGCGGGGCGCCGGCGCCGTTCCGGCGGCGATCGCCGTCGCGGGCGGCAAGCTCCGCGTCGGCCTCGACCGCGCAATTCTCGAAACGCTGGCGAAATCCGACGATGTGCTCAAGCTGTCGAGCGCCGATCTCGCGTATGGCCTCATGTCCGGGCGCCTCGGCGCGACCACCGTTGCGGCCACGATGATCGTGGCCAAGCTCGCCGGCATCGCGGTATTCGCGACAGGCGGCATTGGTGGGGTCCATCGCGGCGCCGAAAGCACGTTCGACATTTCCGCCGACCTCACCGAGTTGTCGCGGACAGACGTCGCCGTCGTCTGCGCGGGACCGAAGGCGCTGCTCGACGTGCCGAAGACACTGGAATATCTCGAAACGCTGGGTGTCCCGGTTATCACGGCCGGCAGCGATCGTTTCCCCGCATTCTGGTCGCGCGACAGCGGTCTCCCGACGCCGATCCGCCTCGACGAGCCAGCCGAGATTGCGCACTTCATCCGCGCGCGGGCCGCGCTCGCTCTTCCCGGCGGCGTGCTGGTCGCGAACCCGATCCCCGTGGCGAACGAGATACCGGCCGGAGAAATCCGCCCGGCCATCGAGGCGGCCCTCAAGGAAGCCGTGGCCGCCGGCGTCGCCGGCAAGGCGGTGACGCCGTTCCTGCTCGACGCCATCCTGAAGCAGACGGCAGGCCGCAGCCTGACCGCCA
>CAYOUO010000389.1:0-3367 GCA_964407155.1 uncultured Hyphomicrobiales bacterium
GCGGCCAGCAGCGCAACGACCTGCTCCGTCAGCTCGCCTATAATCGCTGCGCCGCGGCGCCGCAGGTGGGCGGCGAGCCGGTCGTCGAGGACAGCGGCGGCGGTTTCCTGCGCGACCTCTTCGGCGGCAGCATTTTCCAGCCGCAGCAGCCGAACGTCGGCGGCACCGGCTACGGCACCTATCGGACGCTGTGCGTGCGCACCTGCGACGGCTATTACTTTCCGATCAGCTTCTCGACCGTGCCCAGCCAGTTCGGCGCCGACGCCGCCACTTGCCAGGCGATGTGCCCGGGTGCCGAGGCTCAGCTTTATACGTACCGCAACCCCGGCGGCGACGTCAGCCAGATGGTGTCGCTGAGCGGCCAGCCGTATTCGGCGCTGCCCACCGCCTTCCGGTATCGCAGCATCTACGACAAGGCCTGCACCTGCCATGGCGCCGCGCCGGCCACGATTGCCGCCGGCGGCCGGCCGGCCTTCACCCAGTTCCCGACCGACGGTTCGGCGCTCTCCACCCCCGATGTTCCGCCGCTCGGCTCCCCCGAGCCGGCCGCCAAGGCACCGCCTCCGGCCACGGCAAGCGCCGAAGACGGGTCAAAAAAGGTGAGGATAGTGGGACCTAATTACTACTATGGACAGCAAAATTGAGCTTGTGATGGGTTTCTCTTTCGCACCGCGGGATGCTCTGTCAAAAAGCGCCCTGGTCTGGTTTTTCCGGAGACGGGACATGCGCCTGCCGAAGTTCGGGATACCGCGCAGAATGTCGAAAATGGCGGCTTTCGCCGCCGGCGCCGCGCTGCTGGCGCTGGCCGGCTGCGCCGATACCGCGCCGACACCGATTCCGAAGCTCGATCCGCCGAAGGCGCTTTACTCTTCCATTCAGGACGACGGCTTCACCGTTCCGGCTGCGCCGATCAAGAAGATCCCGCCGCAGTTCCTGCGTCAGGTCGTCGACACGCCGCCGAATATCCCGGGCGATGCCGGAACGGTCGTCGTCGATCCCGCCGACAAGTTCCTTTACCTCATCCTCGGCGGCGGCAAGGCCATGCGTTACGGCATCGGCGTCGGCAAGCAGGGCTTCGCCTGGGCCGGCGAAGCCCAGATCAAGGACAAGCAGCACTGGCCGAAATGGTTTCCGCCGGACGACATGATGCAGCGCGACCCGCGCCTCAAGAAGTTCGACAAGGGACAGGACGGCGGTCCGACCAACCCGCTCGGCTCGCGCGCGCTTTACCTCTGGTCGGGCAACGTCGACACGCTCTACCGAATCCACGGCACCAACGATCCGCTCAGCATCGGCACGGCGGCGTCGAGCGGCTGCGTCCGCATGCTCGATCAGGACGTGATCGATCTCTACGACCGCGTGCCGCTTGGCACCAAGGTCATCGTGCTGGCCGCCGATGGTTCGCAGTCGCTGGACGACATCATGAAGGCGCAGCAGTCGACCCTGCCGATCAAGGCACCGCCGGTTCCGAAGGGCTGAGCGTGGCCGAGCCGGCTGGCGCGTGCCTGCCTGCCGTTTCGAACCGGTTCGGCGGGATGCGCTGACGTGCCGTTTCAGTCGGGTTCCCGCCCGCGCCTGAGCAACCGCGCCCTGTCGCGCGCCGCAGCGGTCGTGCGCGTGCCCGCCTATGAACGCGCCGCAGTCGTCAAGGGCATCGTCCATCTCGGCATCGGGGCGTTTCACCGCGCTCATCAGGCCGTCTACGTCGACGACATCCTCGCCGCCGGCGACCGGCGCTGGGGCATCACCGGTGTCAGCCTTCGGGACGCGGAAACGCGTGATGCCCTGGCCCCGCAGAACGGGCTCTACACCCTGCTCGTGCGCGGCAACGACGCGCCGCCGCGCATCATCGGCTCGGTTTGCGAGGTGCTGTTCGCGCCAACCGCGACCGAAACCGTGCTGGCGCGCATGACGGACCCGGCGACCGCGATCGTCAGCCTCACCGTCACCGAAAAGGGCTACTGCCATAACCCGGCGACCGGCGAGCTCGACGAATCGCATCCCGGGATCGTGGCCGACCTCGCCAATCCTCGCGCGCCGCAGACCGCGCCCGGATTCATCGTCGAGGCGCTCCGCCGTCGCCGCGCCGCTGCTCTGCCGCCGTTTACCGTCCTCACGTGCGACAACCTTCCGTCGAACGGCGAGACGGTGCGCCGCGTGCTCGTCCGCTATGCCTATCTGGTCGCGCCCGATCTCGGGAAATTCGTCGCCGGCGAAGTCGCCATCCCGTCCACCATGATCGATCGCATCGTTCCCGCCACCACCGACGCCGATCGCGCTGCCGCTGCTGACGCCATCGGCCTGCAGGATGCCTGGCCGATCGTGACCGAGCCGTTCAGCCAGTGGGTGATCGAGGATCGCTTCAGCGGCGCGCGGCCCGCCCTCGAAACGGTCGGCGCGGAGTTCGTCAGCGACGTTGCGCCGTACGAGAAGATGAAGCTGCGCATGCTGAATGGGGCGCACTCCTCGCTCGCCTATCTCGGCGCGCTCGCCGGCATCGAATTCGTCGCCGACGCGGTCGCCGATCCCGGCCTCGCCGCATTCGCGCGGGCGCTGATGGCCGATTCCGCCGAGACCCTGTCAACTCCGGCCGCGACCCGCGTTGCGTATGCGCAGGCTCTCATGGATCGCTTTGCCAATCCCGCACTCAGGCACCGGCTGGTCCAGATCGCCATGGACGGCACGCAGAAGCTGCCGCAGCGCATGCTGGGCACCATGCGCGACCGCCTCGCGGCCGGCCGTTCCATCGCCCGCCATGCGCTGGGCATCGCCGCCTGGATGCGCTTCGTCACCCGGCTCGACCGCGCCGGCAATCCGATCCCGGCCAACGATCCGCTGGCCGACCACCTCGCCGCAGCGGCGCGCGCCGGCGGTGATGACGCAATTGTCGCCAGCCTTCTCGCGCTGACGTCGGTCTTCGGCGACGACCTGCCCAGCAATCCGCGATTCACCAGCGCCCTGCGTGACGCTTTCACCGGGCTGTCGCCCGCCACCGCTCGCCGCATGGCGGCGGAAGCCGCCGCCTGATCCGGCGTTTTTGGCGCGTCGGCGGCCGCACCGCATGTGAATGACAGCGGCTTGTCAGCTTGCCGGCCCCATAAGCGGCGATGGTCGCCGCCGTTGCCGGATTAGCCCCCACTGATCGTTCGCTGCTGCCCGCGAACGACGGCAACTGGCGGCGGCCACTTCCGAAAGCCGACTGGCCTGATGCCAGATCCCGGACGTCAGCCGAAAGGGGCGCCGGACAGGACGGCCGTGACCGCCAGCCCCGGTGCCGCATCGGCAAGCGTCAATCGCCCGCCATAGGATTCGACGATATCGGACACAATCGCGAGCCCGAGGCCGCTGCCGCGGCGGGCACCAAGCG
>CAYOUO010000390.1:0-7142 GCA_964407155.1 uncultured Hyphomicrobiales bacterium
GTGATCAAGGTGTTCTGCGACACCTTCGAAACGCTGTTTCCGCTCGGGGAGTTCCTGTCCGCGTCGACCGCCGCGGAAGAAGACGAGACCCCACCGGACGTCCCGGCTGAGGTTACCACTCCCTTGCCTCTCGAGATCATCAGCAAGGAGACGTCCTCGTGAACGTATCGAGCCTGCTTCACTGGGCGATTGTGTTTTTGGTGGTGGCCCTGATCGCGGCGGTTCTCGGGTTCGGCGGCCTCGCCGGCACGGCCGTGGGCGCCGCGAAGCTCCTCTTCTGGGTGGCCATCATTCTCGCGATCATCGCCTTCATCGGAAATGCGATGAGGGGAACCTAACGCAGCCATGAGGCACACAAAAAAAATGGGCGGGACTTTCGTCCCGCCCATTAATTCAGTCGCGGCTGCGGAGCCTAGAAGCTGCGCTTGTAACCCAGCGCGACGTTCCACTTGCTCGGCTCTACCGCGCCATCCTGGCCGGCATTGTAATTCGACTGCCAGGCGTAGCCGAAGTTTGCGTACACCGCGTTCGCCGGGTCAATCGTGTAGGTGACGCCGGTCGCCACCTTGGGGGTAACCCACTCGCCCTCAAACGCATTCCGGTAGCGGGCGCTGATCGCATTCCACGTCCAGTGCGAGTCGAGCTTCATGTTGAGGCCCGCGTTCACGACGTAGTAGGCAAAGCTGGCCGTGCCGTCATGCAAATAGGGCACGTTGTTATAAAGGTAGCCGACGCCCGCGCTGAGCGGAATGGACCACGTTGGATCGAGCTTCCAAGTGTAGCCCAGCGTCGTCTCGGGCTGCCACTGATAGCGATTTACACTACCACTCGGCGTGCGTTCGGTGAATTGCAGTGACGCACCCCAGCTCCAACCTGCGCCCAACGAGCGGGAATAAGCGCCCTTGATATATCCGTCCGCGATCGAGTTAGCAGCGGCGGAGCCCGGCGCAGCCAGCACGAACTCCGGCGACACCTCAAGGGAGAGACTGTTCAGATACGACGGTGCAGCAGGCGGAGGCGCCACAGGCGCCGCGGCCGAGCTCAGGTCCGCGGCAAATGCAGGCGCTGCAACACCCGCGATGACGCTCGCCATCATCAAACGTGCAATAACTTTCATGGAAATCGACCCCTCTGCTGTTGCCGGCACCCCAGGAATGTCCCGGCCGACGTATGCACAGCTTATACACACGCGAATCCGACTCGGTAGGTATAAATCGGCCGGCGCGGGAGATCGTCAGTTGGTGTGTCAACGATGCAACTAATACCTAGACGGATAACTATTCAACTGCAAAGCGACAACTGCTGCAATCGCAACAGGAACTAATTTCTACCAAGTATATCCGGATAGGCGGCTAATTTAATCTACGCTATTGAGAACGCGCAGATGATTCGCCTTGAAAAGCACAACGGGCGAGTTGCTAGTCTGCGCCGAGCATAGCGAAAGAACGTGACGGCGGCATGACACTTCAGTGACGGCAAGCAGGCCGCCTGACCATGCCAAAGCAGCCGCGCGGGCGAGCCAAACGAGATGTCCTTGAACTGCGTCAACGCAATTCGGATTTCTTCGCAGTAATCAAGGATTTGCGCGAATGATTGACGCCCATCAACGCGACGCTTACAAAGTTGTCGCGGTCATGGGGAACGACAGGCCCTAGCCCGGAGGACTTGGGGGGCGGGCCGACGATATCATAACCGTCGATCGGCGCCCCCGAGTGCGACCTACATCTGAAACGACCAGAGGGAGAGAACTATCGTGAAAAAGCTTCTTATGGTGAGCTTGGCTGCCGCGGGGCTTCTCGCCTCCGCCGGCCTTGCAGCCGCGCAAGTTGTTGTCGGCGTATCGTGGAACAACCACAACGAAGAGCGTTGGGGCAAGTGGGACGAGCCGGCGATCAAGAAGGTGCTCGACGCCGCTGGCGCCAAGTATGTTTCGACCGATGCTCAGTCCTCGGCGGACAAGCAGCTCACCGACGTGGAAAACCTCATTTCGCAGGGCGCCAATGCCATCATCGTTCTCGCTCAGGACGGTGACGCCATTCAGCCTGCGGTGCAAAAGGCAGTCGATGCCGGCATCCCGGTCATCGCCTATGACCGCCTGATCGAGAACCCGAAGGCGTTCTACATCACGTTCGACAACAAGGGTGTCGGCACGATCATGGCCAAGGTGCTCACGGCAGCGGTGCCGAAGGGCAACTACGCCATCATCAAGGGCAACTCGGCAGACGCCAACGCTGACTTCCTGCGCGCCGGTATGCAGGATGTCATCGGGTCGCTCGTCGACAAGGGCGACATCAAGATCGTCGGTGAGACCTACACCGACAACTGGGCGCCGGATAACGCCCAGAAGGAAATGGAACAGATCCTGACCCAGAATAACAACAAGATCGACGCAGTGCTGTCCGAGAACGACGGCATGGCAACCGGCGTGTCTGCAGCGCTCGCGGCGCAGGGCCTCCTCGGCAAGGTCGCGCTGTCCGGCCAGGACGGTGATCAGGCGGCTCTGAACCGCGTCGCGCTCGGTCAGCAGAACGTGTCGGTGTGGAAGGACGCGCGTCTGCTCGGCAGCACGGCGGCCAAGGTCGCTCTGGCGCTTGCCGGCGGTACCGCACTCGACAAGGTCGACGGCGCCGTGAAGTTCAACAACGGCCCGAAGAAGGTTGAGATGAACGCGATCCTGCTCGCGCCGGACCCGATCACCAAGGACAACCTCAACGACGTGATCAGCGCCGGCTGGATCTCCAAGGCCGACGCCTGCAAGGGCGTCGCCGCCGGCTCCGTTGCTGCTTGCAACTAGAATCGAACGGTTCAAAAACGGCCCACGCCGCCTGACGGGCGGCGTGGGCTTCTTTATGATGCGCGTGTAGTAGCTGGCTGCGCGGCATTGTGATTACGTGAGGGCTGCAAGCGACATGGCCGAGACCACCCAGACGGTTCCCGCGTCCCCGGCTCCAACGGCACCTCCCAGGGGCGGCGCTGTCCGCAACTTCCTGAATGCAACCGAAGTGGATGTTCGCCTGATCGGCATGTTGATCGCACTCGCGATCATCTGGATCGGGTTCAACATCGCTTCGCACGGGCTGTTCCTCAGTCCGCGCAATCTGTGGAACCTCTCGGTTCAGACAGCCACCATCGCCATTCTCGCGAACGGAATGGTGCTGATCATCGTTTCACGCAACATCGACCTCTCGGTCGGTTCGCTGCTTGCCTTCATCGGCATCATCATGGCGGTGCTTCAGGCCGACATTCTCCCCGAGAGCACGCCTCTCATCTGGCTGGTCTCAATCGTTGCCGGACTCGCTCTGGGCGTTTTGCTCGGCGCCCTGCAAGGTTTCGTTATCGCCTACTTCCAGGTGCCCTCGTTCATCGTGACGCTCGCCGGCTTGCTGGTGTGGCGGGGCGCGACCTATCTCGTCACCACCGGGCGGACCGTCGCACCCCTCGACACGACTTATCAATGGTTCGGCGGCGGGGCGGACGGAACGATCGGTCCGACGGCGAGCTGGATCGTCGGCGGCATCGTCTGCATCGGAATTATTGCGAGCATTGTCTCGACCCGGCGTCAGCGACAGCGCTTCAACTTTCCGCTGCGGCCGGTTTGGGCCGAGCTGTTTCTCGCCGTGGTGGGCTGCGCCGCGGTGCTGATCGCCGTGCATGTCCTTAACTCCTATGAAATGCCGATCAACCTCGCCAAGCGCTATGCCGCCGAGCACAATATCGCGTGGCCGGAGAACGGGTCGCTGAGCTTCTCGTTCGGCATCTCCGTGCCGGTTATCGTCGCCATCCTTTCCGCTCTTGGCATGGCGTTCATTACATCGCGCACCCGCTTCGGCCGCTACGTATTCGCCATCGGTGGCAACCCGGAGGCGGCCACTCTCGGCGGCATCAACGTTCGCTGGGTCATCATGATGACCTTTGTGGTGATGGGGGTGCTGTGCGCGATCGGTGGCGTGGTGGCGACGGCGCGACTGAATGCGGCGACCGCCGGCCTCGGGACGAATTACGAACTCTACACGATTGCCGCCACCGTCATCGGTGGGACGTCGTTTGCCGGCGGCATCGGAACGATCTCGGGCGCGATGCTCGGCGCACTCGTCATGCAGTCGCTCCAGTCGGGCATGGAGTTGCTCGGCATCGACACGCCGTTGCAGAACGTCATTATCGGTGTCGTGCTGGTCATCGCCGTTGGCATCGATACCTGGTACCGCCGGCGCGCGTCCTAGAGCGACCGAACCGCGAAGGAAAGTGGACATGGCCGACGCAACTGTTCCCCTCGTGGAAATGCGCAACATCTCCGTTGCTTTCGGAGGCATCCACGCAGTCGACCACGTAACGGTAACGCTTTACGCCGGCGAAGTTGTCGGACTGGTCGGAGGCAACGGTGCGGGCAAGTCGACCCTGATGAAGGTGCTCTCCGGCGCCTACAAGGCCGACTCGGGCCAGATCTTCATTGATGGAAAGCCCGTCGTCATCAACAACCCGCGCGATGCAAAGGCGATGGGCATCGAGACGATCTACCAGCAGCTTGCCCTCGCCGACAATGTCGATGCTTCGGCCAACGTGTTTCTCGGCCGCGAGATCATGACGCGCTGGGGCACCCTGCACGACGTCGCGATGGAGGCCGCCACACGCAAGGTCATGGGACGCCTCAACCCCGCTTTCCGGCGCTTCAAGAACCCGGTGAAGGATCTCTCCGGCGGCCAGCGGCAGTCAGTCGCGATCGCCCGCGCGATTCACTTCAATGCGCGCATCCTCATCATGGACGAGCCGACCGCTGCCCTCGGTCCCGCAGAGACAGCACAGGTGCGCGACCTCGTGCGCCAGCTGCAGAAGGAGGGCATCGGGATCTTCCTGATCAGCCACGACATTCACGACGTGTTCGATCTTTCCGATCGCATCAGCGTCATGAAGAACGGCCGCATGGTCGGAACGGTGAAGAAGACCGAAGTCACCACCGACGAGGTGCTCGGCATGATCATCGGCGGCACCAAGCCGGCGCATGCAACGGTGACCGATTCCTACGAGCAGACGGTTGCGGCAGCTGCGGCAAGCGCAACCGCCGCGGCTTGAATCAGCCGCTCAAACGTCGCGAAAGCGACTGACCGGGGAACCGGCGACGGGAGCATCCGCAACGAGAGTGATTCCGCTGAGCGGGAAACGTGCAAGCAGCTCCGCGCTGCGCCCCTGCCTTGAGCTGGTAACGAACAACCGCTTCAGATTCCCGCCCGCGAAGCACGGCATCGTCGGCGCAGCCACCGCCAATGCATGGGTTTCGAGCAGCTCGCCATCCGGCGCGAATTTGTTGACGCACTGGGCCGAGACGCCAGCGCTCCAATAGTTGCCGTCCGCATCGGTCGCGCCGCCATCGGGCCGGCCGCTCTCCTCCGTCATCTCGGCGATCCGCGTGCGATTGGAGATCGCACCCGTTGCCGCATCGAAGTCCCAGCGGTCGATCCAGCGGCCATATGAATCGGTGTGGAACATGTGCCGGCCGTCCGGCGCAAACGCGAGGCCATTCGAGGTGAAGAGGCCGGTGACCTTGCGCTCCACGCGGCCATCGGCGGTGACCCGGTAGAGTGCGCCCTGCGGATCGCTCACTGGGCGCGGGCGCTCGTCCATGCTGCCGATCCAGAACGCGCCGTCCGGGCCGACCTTGCCGTCGTTGAGGCGGGTGGTCGGTCCGAGCGCTGCGTCGACTTCCGCCACGAGCTGGCTCACGCCCCGCGCGGGGTCGAACAGCACGACCGAGTGACGAAGCGCCACGACGATCTTGCCACTTTTCGCGAGGCCGATGGCCCCGACCTCGGTGGGGAAGGACCAGACCGAAGCCGCATCTCCGCCGAGAGGAAATCGATGGACCTTCATGGCAGTGATATCGCACTGATAAAGAGCATCGGTGCGATCGTCATATACAGGTGACTCGCCCAGCTCACAGCGCACATCATTGAACGGCAGAAACTCCATCACCCTGAAATCCCTGAAGAAATCGTGCTGGCCACGAGGCAAGACCTTACGGAGAGTGGCCGCGGACGCCTGCGGTTGACAACCGGTTCGTCCGCCTCCAGACAAGGCCGCCCCGGCCGGCGGCAGACGAGCGGTCGCCAGCGTCATACCTAACATCCGTCCATGAACAAGCCAGCCCCCGTTATCTCCTTTGTCAGTCTCGGATGCCCGAAGGCGCTGGTGGATTCCGAGCGGATTCTGACCCAGCTGCGTTCGGAAGGCTATGAGGTCTCACGCAAGCACGAAGGCGCTGACGTCGTCGTGGTCAATACCTGCGGTTTTCTCGACAGTGCCAAGGCAGAATCGCTGGAAGCGATCGGCACAGCGATGAAAGAAAACGGCCGGGTGATCGTGACGGGATGCATGGGAGCGGAGCCGGAGCAGATCCGGGATCGCTATCCCGATGTGTTGTCGATCAGCGGTCCGCAGCAATATGAGAGCGTGGTGGCGGCGGTCCATGAGGCAATACCGCCGGCGCACGATCCGTTCGTTGATCTCGTACCGCCGCAAGGCATCAAGCTGACACCGAGGCATTATGCCTATCTGAAGATTTCCGAGGGCTGCAATCATCGCTGCTCGTTCTGCATCATTCCGAAGCTGCGCGGTGATCTCGTGTCTCGACCGGCCGCTGACGTTCTGCGGGAAGCCGAAAGGCTGGTGAAGGCGGGCGTGAAGGAGCTGCTCGTCATCTCGCAGGACACCAGCGCCTACGGCACCGATCTGAAATATGCGGCCAGCAAATTCCAGGATCGCGAGGTGCGTGCGCGCTTTTTCGATCTGGCGAACGAGCTCGGCTCACTCGGCGCGTGGGTGCGCCTACACTACGTCTATCCCTACCCGCACGTCGACGACATCATGCCTCTGATGGCCGAAGGGAAAATCCTTCCGTATCTCGACATTCCTTTCCAGCACGCAAGCCGCACAGTGTTGCGGGCAATGAAGCGGCCGGCGGCGCAGGAGAAGACGCTGGACCGCATTCGTCAATGGCGTGAGGTCGTGCCCGACATTGCCATACGTTCGACGTTCATTGTCGGATTTCCGGGCGAGACCGACGAGGATTTCGAGGAGTTGCTTCAGTGGCTGGAAGAAGCGCGACTGGATCGCGTCGGCTGCTTCCGCTTCGAACCGGTGAGCGGCGCACC
>CAYOUO010000391.1:0-5324 GCA_964407155.1 uncultured Hyphomicrobiales bacterium
CACGTGCTGGTCGTCGGCGGCGATGGCACGTCGTACGGCGCCCGCCCGCCGGAGGGACAGACGTGGAAGTCGATCTTTCTGTCGGAGGTCGCGGGGAAGATTGATGCGACGCGCGTTCACTTTACCGGGCGGCTGCCGCACCGTCAGTTCATTCGCGCGCTGCAGGTCTCGTCCGCGCACGTCTACCTGACTTATCCCTTCGTGCTGTCATGGTCGGCGCTGGAAGCGATGAGCTGCGGGTGCGTGGTCATCGGTTCCGATACCCCGCCGGTGCGCGAGGTCATCGACGGGAACGATGGCATCCTGGTGCCCTTTTTTGACCGGGCCGCGATCGCCGACCGCGTGGTCGAAGTGGTCACTCACCCGTCCAGATTTGATGGGATGCGGCGGCTCGCCCGGGAGCGTGCGGTGGAGCGGTATGACAGTGAGCGCGTCGGCGTGCCCCGAACTTTGGCGCTGCTTCACGCCATCGCGGGTCCGCCGGACATCGCCGCCGTCCGCAGGCTGGCGCCGAAGCCCGTCGCCGCTTAGGTTTTCGACTTCAGAGAGACCGGCCCAACCAGAGCGGGAACCAATCCACCGGACCGGCGTTTTAGTTTGAATGAGGTGAAATTCCCTGGGGGGATCAATCCCGTGCATACGCCGGCAAGTTTCGAGCCATCCGGTCATCTGCCGATCATTTACCGTTTAACCGATCAGCTCTATCGAGCGCAGTCGCTCGAGGAAATCCTCGCCGCGGCGCTTGACGCCATCGTGCCGGCACTCGGATCGCGCGCATCCATTCTTCTCTTCGACGATGCCGGCGTGATGCAATTCGTCGCCGACCGCGGGCTGTCTCAGGACTACAAGACCAGGCTGCGCGGCCATTCGCCCTGGCGGCCGGAAGATACGGACGCCGAGCCGATCTTCGTGCGCGACATAGAGGCGACCAGCGAGTCGGATGCCGTCAAGAAGGTTATTCGTGACGAGGATATCCGGTCGCTCGCGTTCATTCCGCTGTTTGCCGGCGGGCGCGTGATCGGCAAGTTCATGACCTATCATGCCGACTATCACGATTTTTCAGAGGCGGAGCGGCAACTCGCCATCGTGGTCGCCCGCCAGCTCGCCTTCAGCATCGAGCGGCATCGCAGCGAGGAAGCGCGTCAGATAGCGGTCGAGCGGCTGCGCGAGTCGGAAGAACGCTTCCGCCGCCTGTCCGAGGATGCGCCGGTCATGATCTGGATGAGCAATGCGGAGGGCCACTGCGTCTATCTCAACCGCCTGCTCCGCAACTTCTGGGGTGTCGAGGGGGACGCGCTGGCGGGCTTCGACTTCGGAAGCACGATCCATCCCGAAGATGTCGACAGGGTCATGCAGCAGATGATCGGTGCCGCGGTCCGGCGCGAGGCGGTTCTCGTCGAGGGGCGATACCGACGGCACTCCGACGGCGCTTATCGCTGGCTGAGGACCGAAGCGCGGCCGCGCCTGTCGGGAAGCGAGTTCATCGGCATGATGGGCGCCAATGTGGACGTGACGGAGGAGCGCGAGGCCGAGCGCGCGCTTCGTGAAAATGAGCAGCGCCTGAGGGTGGCGCTCCGCGCCGGGCGCATGGGCATGTGGCGTCACGACATCGACACCGGCCAGCAGACCTGGGATGCCAGGCAGTTCGAACTGTTCTGTGTCGATCCGGCCACCGCGGTTTCGCGCGAGTTCTTTCTCTCTCGCGTCTATCCGCCCGACCTGCAACAGATCGAGGCGGAGGGCGGACCCGGCCAGGATGAGGACTGCATCTTCGACACGGCCTTCCGGATCGTGCTGCCGGACGGACGGCTGCGCTGGCTCGCCGGCATGAGCGTGGCCCGGACCGATGAAAACGGCGGTGTGGTCGAGCGCATCGGTGTCAATTTCGATATCACCGAGCAGAAGGAGACGGAGGGCCACCTCCGCCTTCTCGTCGACGAGCTCAATCACCGGGTGAAGAACATCATTACCATCGTGCAGAGCCTGGCCTATCAGACCTTCAAGGGCACTGCCGCCGACGCGGCGCGCCGGGCCTTCGAAGGCAGGCTGATCACGCTCGCCAATTCGCACAGCTATCTCAGCGGCGGAACCTGGGAAGGCGTCTCGCTGAACGATCTGGTGCAGCGTGCCTTCGTTTCGCAGGGAGTGTCGCCCGGCCGCTTTTCCCTGACAGGAGCGGCCGTCAACCTGCATGCCAGCCAAACTTTTGCGCTGGCGCTCGCCTTCCATGAACTGTGCACCAACGCCATCAAGTACGGTGCGCTGTCCAACGACAGCGGAAGCGTCAAGGTCGACTGGATACAGGCGGATGGACTGCGCATAGACTGGCTCGAGGCGGGCGGTCCACGCGTGCAGCCTCCCGCCAGACGCGGCTTCGGATCGAGACTCATCGACCAGGCGCTGACCAAGGACCTGCGCGGCCGGGTATTGCTCGACTACGAGCCGGAAGGCGTACGTTGCATGATCGAGATTCCGCAGGCGACCTCGACGTTATGGGAATAGCGCCGCTACGCGGCATGCGCGTGCTCGTGGTCGAGGACTAGACGCTGATCGCGATGATGGCCGAGGAGATGATCATGGACCTCGGGGCGTCGGTGATCGGACCCGCGCGATCGGTGGACGAGGCCCTGAAGCTGGCCGAAAGCGCCGACATCGATCTCGCTCTCCTCGACGTCAACCTGAACGGCGCCCGGGTCGATCCCGTGCTGGCGCGGCTCAAGGAGCGCGGCGTGCCCGTGGTGCTGGCGACCGGATACGGCACGACCGCGCTCGACGTGCCGCAGGACGTTCCGATCATCCGGAAGCCCTACACCGAGGAGCGGCTCGGCTTCATTCTCGCTGCGACGGCGGAGGCGAGCCACACCTAGGCCGACGCCTCTGATATCCGCAATATGCGCGCTTGCACGGCGGCAGTTTCGTCTGGCCGCCCGCTGACATATTCTCGCTGCGAACAGCGGGGTTGGGGGGAAGCATGCCGTCGAAGCTCTTCGATCTGGGCGGCCGACGCGCACTGGTCACCGGATCGAGCCAGGGGATCGGGCTGGCGCTGGCGCGCGGGCTTTCGGACCATGGCGCTGCCGTGATCATCAACGGGCGAACGCCCGAGCGGGTGGCTGCGGTCGTCGCGGCCATGACGGTGGAGGGGCGCGTGGTCGACAGCGCGATGTTCGACGTTACCGACCATGCCGCAGCGGCGGTGGCGGTCGACCGGATCGAGCGCGAGAGTGGCGCGATCGACATTCTCGTGAACAATGCCGGCGTGCAGTTTCGCGCGCCGCTCGAGGATTTTCCGCCGGCGAAGTTCGAGGAACTGTTCCGCACCAATGTCGGCAGCGTCTTCAACGTGGGACAGGCAGTGGCGCGGCACATGATCAAACGCGGCCGTGGCAAGATCATCAATATCGCGTCGGTGCAGAGCGAACTCGCGCGGCCCTCGATCGCGCCTTATACGGCCACCAAGGGCGCGGTCCGCAATCTCACGCGCGGCATGGCGACCGACTGGGCGAAATACGGCCTGCAGGTCAATGCGATTGCGCCGGGTTATTTCAGAACGGCGCTCAACCAGGCGCTGATCGACGACCCGGAGTTTTCGGCATGGCTGGCGAAGCGCACGCCGGCTGGCCGCTGGGGCAACCTCGAAGAACTCGTGGGCGCGGCCGTCTTTCTGGCGAGCGATGCGTCGTCTTTCATCAACGGGCAGGTCATTCATGTCGATGGCGGTATCACGGCTTCGATCTGAGGTCGGGCCCGTCGTGGTGATGGGCGTCAGCGGGTCGGGCAAGTCCCTTATCGGTGGCACGCTTGCGGCAAGGTTGGACGTGCCGTTCATCGAGGGCGACCAACTGCACCCGGCTGCCAATGTCGCGAAGATGTCGGCCGGGACTCCGTTGACTGACGACGACCGCTGGCCATGGCTCGATCGGGTGGGAGAGGAGCTGCGCGCGACGACGGCGACCGCCGGCGGCGCAGTCGCGGCCTGCTCCGCGCTGAAGCGCATCTACCGCGACCGATTGCGCCAGGCCGTGGGCCGAGAGCTCAGATTCGTATTCCTGCGCGGCGACCGGGCGACGCTCGCTGCGCGCATGGTTGCCCGCGCGCACCATTTCATGCCGGCCTCGCTGCTCGACAGCCAACTCGCTACGCTCGAAGACCCATCCGGCGAGAAGGGCGTGTTGACCATCGACGTTGAGGCCACGCCTGCCGCCATTGTTGCGGAGGCGGTGGCATGGCTGACAAAACGGGACGTGTAGCGAGCAAGTGTTGAAGGCGGTGTGGGCAGCCTGCCTTTGCGACGCGTATCCCCGGGGACCTTCCGTGACTGCCATCCGGCCAGAATATGGGCTGAAGGCGATACGGTATCGTCGGGGTAACCGTTCGGCGAGACTTTTCGTCTTGCCAAAGACCGGCACCGCGCCACATGAAGGCGGCCTCGCAACATTCGAGACTCATTCCCGCCCATGAAGAAGATCGGCTTTCTCTCCTTCGGCCACTGGACGCCGTCACCACATTCGCAGACGCGAAGCGCCGCCGATGCGCTGCTGCAATCGATCGACCTCTCGGTCGCGGCCGAGGAGCTCGGCGCCGACGGCGCGTACTTCCGCGTCCATCACTTTGCACGTCAGCTCGCTTCGCCGTTTCCGCTGCTGGCGGCGGTCGGGGCGCGCACGAAAAAGATCGAGATCGGCACGGCGGTCATCGACATGCGGTACGAGAACCCGCTCTACATGGCGGAGGACGCTGGAGCGGCCGATCTCATCGCGGGCGGTCGCCTGCAGCTTGGCATCAGCCGTGGCTCGCCGGAGCAGGTGATCGATGGCTGGCGCTACTTCGGCTACGCGCCCGGCGAGGGGGAGGGCGCTCCCGAAATGGCGCGGCGGCATGCGGAGGTTTTTCTTCAGTTGCTGCGCGGGGAGGGTTTTGCAGAACCCAATCCGCGGCCAATGTTTCCCAATCCTCCCGGTGCCCTGCGGCTCGAGCCGTTCTCGGCGGGTTTGCGCGAGCGCATCTGGTGGGGCGCGAGCTCGAATGCGACCGCCGAATGGGCGGCGAAGCTCGGCATGAATCTGCAGAGCTCGACGCTGAAGGACGACGAGACCGGGGAAGCGTTCCACATCCAGCAGGCGGCGCAGATCCGCGCATTTCGCGCCGCGTGGAAGGAGGCGGGACATAAACGCGAGCCGCGCGTCTCGGTCAGCCGCAGCATCTTCGCGCTGGTGGACGATCGCGACCGCACTTATTTCGGCCGCGGCCAGGAGCAGGACCAGATCGGTTTCATCGACGAGAAGACGCGCGCGATCTTTGGCCGTGGCTATGCGGCGGAACCT
>CAYOUO010000392.1:0-6756 GCA_964407155.1 uncultured Hyphomicrobiales bacterium
CTTCTGCTCCACGGACTCGCGGGCGAGCAGAAACGAGAGATCGCCCGCGGTACGGAACATCCACTTTCCGGCGACGCGGACGAGAGTGACGCCACGCCCGGCATAAGTCTCCTGCAGCTCGGCGAGGATCGCGCCGATGTCGGCGCCTTCCGGCAGCCGCGCAGCGATGTCCTCGACGGACACCGGCTCGGCCGAGGCGAAGAGCAGCGCCTCGACCATGCGCAGGTTCTGCCGCCAGTCTTCCGGCGAGGCGTTCGGAGCATGGGCGTCGTTGTCGACGGCAATCATCACGGCGGCACTCGCGTTAGCCATTGTCGGTCTCCGCAGAAACGAGCGCGACCGGGCTGCTGTCGCGAATGTAAAGCGGCGCGAACGCCTCGGTCTGGCGAAGTTCGAGCTTCCCCTCGCGCACCAGCTCGAGCGTCGCGCCGAACGAGCTCGCCGTCACGCTGCGCTTCATGCCGAGCGACGAGAGATACGGCGACATCAGCACGCTGAGCGGCGTCCACTCGGCAACGCGTCCGACCAGCCGGGTGAGCGCGTCGCGCGCATCCTGCAGCGACCACACGGCGCGCGCCCGCACGCGGTGGGCCTGCTGGATGACCGTCACCTGCCGCCGCGCCGCATAGGCCGAGAGCAGGTCATAGAGCGTCGCCGAATATTCGCTGCGCTTGTGAATCTGGATCGGCTCCGGCGCGCCGCGCTCGAAAACGTCGCGGCCCAGCCGGTTGCCGTTGGCGAGCCGCGCCGCCGCATCGCGCATTGCCTCCAGCCGCTTCAGCCGGAAAGCCAGCGCCGCCGCCAGTTCCTCGCCGGTCGGCTCCTCGCCGTCATCCACTTCCGGCAGGAGAAGCCGCGACTTGAGGTACGCCAGCCATGCCGCCATGACGAGATAGTCGGCGGCGAGTTCCAGCCGCAGCCGGCGGATTTGCTCAATGTAGGCAAGGTATTGGTCGGCGAGCGCGAGAATCGAGATGCGCGCGATGTCGACCTTCTGCGAGCGCGCGAGATCGAGCAGCAGGTCGAGCGGTCCCTCGAATCCGTCGACGTCGACGACCAGCGGCGGCTCCTGATCGGCGCGGTCGAGCGCCGCGTAGGCTTCCCAGATTTTTTCCTGGTCCTGCTCCGTGGCGGCGGCGGTCATGTTACGCCCTCGCGCCAGCCGACGCGCGCGAGCAGCGCGGAAAATTCCTCGCGCGCCGCGGCGATGTCGAAAGCAGCCGGAGTTTTCCTGAAGCTGAGAGCGCGCTTCGCCCGCTCTCGTGTTTTGCCTCCGAGAGCGGGCGCCGCACCACCGATTTCGCGCATCTCCTCGGTCCGGCCATTGCAGTGAAGCACGAGATCGCACCCCGCGTCATAGATAGAATGCGCACGCGACGAGTAATCCCCAGAAAGTGCGTGCATCGAGACATCGTCGCTCACCAGCAGTCCATCGAAGCCGATTCGATTCCGGATGATATCGCGAATCACCGTGGGCGAGACCGTCGCTGCGCGCACCGGATCGACCGCGGATAAAATCACGTGCGCGGTCATGGCGATGGGCAGATCGGCGAGCGCGCGGAAGGGAGCGAAGTCGCGCTCGGTCAGCGACGGAAGATCGGCGTCGATGACGGGCAGCGCCTTGTGGCTGTCGGCGGTCGCGCGCCCCTGACCGGGCAGGTGCTTCATCACCGGCACGACACCGCCGGCGAGCAGTCCGTCGGCGACGGCGCGTCCCAGCGTTGCGACGGTTTCGGGGCTGTCGCCAAACGAGCGGTCGCCGATGGCCTCGCTCATCCCGGGCGACGAAACGTCGAGCACCGGCAGGCAGTCGATGTCGATGCCGCAGGCGGCAAGGTCTGCCGCGATCAGCCGCCCGTGCAGCCAAGCCGCGCGCACCCCCCCTGCGCTATCGGTGCCCGACAACAGCGCCAGCGTCCGCGCCGGGGGATATTTCGGCCAGTGCGGCGGGCCGAGCCGCTGCACCCGGCCGCCTTCCTGGTCGATGAGCACCGGCGCGTCCGCCCTGCCGGTGGCCTGCCGGAAGGCTGCCGTGAGGTCGCGCACCTGTGCCGGCTCGACGCAGTTGCGCTTGAACAGGATGAGCCCGAACGGCTGCTCGCCGGCGAAGAAGGCGCGCTCCTCCGCGCTCAGTGCCGGCCCTGCGCACCCGGAGATGAATGCCTTGACCACGGGGTGCGCGGGGTGCCTAGCGCCGCGCCAGCACGCAGTCGCCGCCGGCCGACTTCAGGTCGTCGCACAGCCGCTGCGCATCGGTCCCGGAGAACGGCCCCACCCTCACCCGGTAGAACGTGCCGCGCGCCGGCACCGACGCCTGCTGCAGGTTCACGTCGTATTTGCCGAGGATCGTGGGATACCGCGTCTGCAGGTCCTTGTAGGTCGCGCGGGCCGCATCCTCGGTGCGCTGCGACGACACTTGCACGTAGAAGCCGTCGGCAGCGACGGCTGCAGGCGCAGCCGACGCGCTGCCAGGTGTCAGGTCGATGGGTGCGTTGGCGCTGTTGTTATTGCTCGCAACGGCGGCGGGTGCAGCCTTCGCGGGCCTCGGCTGCGGCGCCGCTGGCGCGGGCGTGGCTGGCATGACACCCGAGTTCTGGATCGATGGCGCCGGAATCGCCGGCGCGCTCGCGTCATCCGGGTTGGTCGTGATGGTCAGCGCGTTGCCGCCGGTGCCGGCGATCGCCGCCGTGTCATCCGTGAGCGGCGCTGCGTTTGCGGGCGCTGCGGCCTGCTGACTCGGCGGCGGGGGCGCTGGCACGGGCGCCGCGGCCACCGGCGCTGGTGCCGGCGCTGCCGAAGCAGGTGCAGCCCCAGCTGCCGCATCGCTGGCCGCCGGGGCGTTGGTCGCGGTGCTGGAAAGAATTGTCCCGTCCGGCTTCACGACCACCGTGCGCACCTTGCGCGGACCGATGGAGTCGTCGTCGCCGGGCGCCGCACCCGTCGTTTGATCGGCCGTCTGTGCGCCCGGGTCCTGCCCACCCGACGGCCCGTCGTAGCCGGGGCCGCCCGGGAGGATCACACGCGAGATGGCGTTGCTCGAATCCGGTGCCGGCGCGGTCCTGAGCGGTGCATTGTCCGGCGTCAGCAGCGTCGTGTTGTTGTTCGCTTCCGCCGAGTTCACGCGGTCGTAGATGATCTTGTTCTGCGCGTTGGCGTCGTTCGAAGCCGCGGTCTGGCTGTCGTCCGGTGTGATTTTGGTCGGCGCATCGTCGGCAAGGATCGTCTGCGGCGCGACGGCGCTTTTTTCGCCCTGCCGGAACATCGCGACCGAAATCCCGCCGACGAGCGCAATCGCGACAACAGCGGCGGCGATGATCATGCCACGCGGCGGCGCAGCCTTCGTCCGCTGTCGCATCGGCTGCGCTTTCTCCGGCTCCGCGAAGATCTCTTCTTCGTCGTCCGGATAGTCCGGCGGCAGTCCGAAATCCTCGGTGTCGAATTCGTCGCCGGAAGCCTCCATCGCGGGAAACAGGCCGGCTTCCACGAACGGATCAAGTTCCTCGTCGCTGAAGGCCTCATCCGCGCTGCTGCCACTGGCGGATGGGGGCGCAAACCGGCTGACCGGCGGCGGTGCAACTTCGGCCGCGTGCGGTTTTTCCCACCGCGACGGCGTCGATGGCGTCTGAGCCGCCGGCGCTATGGGCGGCGTGCTTGGACGCAACTGAAAGGCGGAAAAATCGTCGACCTCGCCTTCCGCCACCGGTTCTGGCGGCGGCAGTTCGCGCTGCCCGCGCTCGAATACGCGCGGCAACGGCTCGGCAGCCGCGGCGGCAGCGCGCTCCGCCTGCCGCTCCGCATAACCGGGCGGCACCTGCGGTTGAATGACCGGCGCCGGCGGAATGGGCACCAGCCGGCTTTCGTCCAGTGGCTCCAGGCGGAATTCCGGACGAATTTCCGGGTGCGCCTCGACCCGCGCTTCCAGCCGCGGCGGCGATGCGGATTGCGGCTGCGCGCGCGGCGCGAAGATGCGGGGTTGGTCGGCAACGGGCTCGGGCATCTGCCGCGGAAGCGACGGTTCCGGCACGGATGGCGGCGCGGGCGGAGCCAGGGATTGCGATCGCGAGGGCGCGGCTTGCGGTGCCGGCTCCGGCCGGCGTGCGGTCACGTGGGCAGCCGCCTCGCGCACCGCCGCAAACGAAGCCTGGAGATCGTTGAGCAGTTCGGATTCGAGATCGGCCGGCGGCGGCGGTTCCTCGGTCGCACGCCGCGGCGGATGCGCGTCATGATTGCCGCGCCCATGCACCATCCGGGCAAGTTCGGCCAGCGGATCGTCCTTGGGGGCAGCGGCAGTCGGGCGAGATTCCGCCGGCCGCCCGTAGGGCGACCGCAGCGTCTGCTTCGGATCGTACTGGTCCGGCATCCCGAAACTCCTCACGCCTGGCTGAGGTGATCCCTCACCGCATCTCGTCGGGTGCGCTCACGCCAAGAATACCCAATCCCCCGGACAGAACCAATTGAACCGCCTGAACCAGCGTCAATCGCGCCACAGTCAACTCCAAATCGGCAGCGTTGATAAAACGCAATTGCGGCAACTCCTTGCCACGATTCCAGTGCGCGTGAAATTCTGAAGCAACGTCATGCACATAAAAAGCAACCCGGTGCGGCTCGTGCGCCAGTGCGGCCGATTCGACCACCCGCGGGTATTCGGCCAGCCGCCGCATCAGCGCGAGCTCGCCGGGATCGTCGAGCCGATCCAGCCGGGCCCGCGACAGCGCGGCAGCCCCCGTATCGAGGCCGGCGACCTCCGCCGCCTGCCGGAACACGGAAGCCGCGCGGGCATGGGCGTACTGGACGTAGAAGACCGGGTTGTCCTTCGACTGCTCGGTCACCTTCGCGAAATCGAAGTCCAGCGGCGCATCGTTCTTGCGGTAGAGCATCATGAAGCGCACGGCGTCGCGCCCCACCTCCTCGACCACCTCGCGCAGCGTCACGAACTCACCGGCCCGCTTTGACATCTTCACCGGTTCGCCGTTCCGCATCAGCCGGACAAGCTGACACAGCTTTACGTCCAGCGCGCCCTCGCCGCCGGTGATCGCCTTCACCGCCGCCTGCATGCGGCGCACATATCCCCCATGATCGGCACCCAGCACGTCGATCATGTCGGTGAAGCCGCGCCGGTACTTGTCGTAGTGGTAGGCGATGTCCGAAGCGAAATAGGTGTAGCTGCCGTCGGACTTCATCAGCGGCCGGTCGACGTCGTCGCCGAACTCGGTCGAACGGAACAGCGTCTGCTCGCGGTCCTCCCAGTCGTCCGGCAGCTGTCCTTTCGGCGGCGGCAGCGTGCCCTGGTAGATGAGACCCTTGCCCCTGAGCCAGTCGATGGCCTCCTTCACGCGGTCGCGGCTGCCGTCGTTCAGCGAGCGCTCGGAGAAAAAAACCTCGTGGGTGATGCCGAGCGCCGCAAGGTCCTCGCGGATGAGGGTCATCATCGCATCGATGGTGTCCTGCTTCACTGCCGGCAGCCAGATCGATTCCGGCTGGCCGGCGAATGCCTTGCCGTGTTTCTCGGCGAGCATCCTGCCGACGGGGACCAGGTAATCGCCGGGATAGAGACCTTCCGGAATGGCGCCGATATTTTCGCCGAGCGCCTCGCGGTAGCGCAGATAAGCCGAGCGCGCGAGCACGTCGACCTGCGCCCCGGCGTCGTTGATGTAGTACTCACGCGTGACGTCGTAGCCCGCCGCTTCCAGCAGTGATGCCAGCGCATCGCCGAATGCCGCGCCGCGCGTATGCCCGACATGCATCGGGCCGGTGGGGTTGGCCGAGACATACTCGACGTTGACCTTGCGGCCATCGCCTATCCTACTCCGGCCATAACGGGTGCCGGCCCGCACGATCTCGGCGAGCACCGCGTGCCACGTCTCGCTGCGGAGCTTCAGGTTGATGAAACCCGGACCCGCGACCTCGGCCGCCGCGACGTGCGCGTCCTTGCCCAGTTCAATCGCGATCGCCTCCGCCAGTGCCCGCGGATTCCTGCCGAGCGGCTTGGCGAGAACCATCGCCACGTTGGTGGCGAGATCGCCGTGGGCCGCATCGCGCGGCGGTTCCACCATCACGCGGGCAAGATCGGTTTCGGAAATCGCCTGTGGCGCGAGCGCACGCACGGCCGCAGCGCGCACACGGGTCGTGAAGTCATTGAAAATGTTCATCGGAATCTATGGAAAATCCGGCAATCCGCAGGTGGTCGCGGCCTAACGCAGATTGCCGGGGAGGTCAAATCGACGCTTGGCTGGCCTCATGCCGACGGCCACCGCTACCGCAACTCGCCTGACCCGCCACAGAGACGTTTGTGATCCGCGAGCGCATAGCGGTCCGTCATCCCGGCGAGGAAATCGGCGATCGTGCGTGCGCTGTCTTCGCCGCGCGGCGGCTGCCAGCCCTCCGCCAGATCCTCCGGGTGGGCGCGAAAATGGGCGAAGAGATCGCGCACCACTGCCTCAGCACGGTTCATGACCGCCATCACCTGCGCGTGCCGGTAGACCCGCGCGGTCAGATATGCCTTGATTTCCCTGTCGCGCTCGCGCATCGGCGCCGAGAAGGCCACAACCGGCGCTGCCGCGTGCCGGATGTCGTCGGACGATGCGGGATCGAGCGCGGCCAGCCGCCGCCGGCTTTCCGCGATCACATCGTCGATCATCGCGGTAATCGTCCGTCTGACCAGCGTCGCGTGCATCCGCCCGCGGTCGAGGTCCGGATATTCCGTCTCGATGCCCCGGAGTATCTCACCGAACAGCGCCACGTCGCGCAGTCCGTCGA
>CAYOUO010000393.1:0-9422 GCA_964407155.1 uncultured Hyphomicrobiales bacterium
GGCGAACTTGATCTTGTCGCCCTCGTCCCCACTGACCATCGGCGTCTTGCCTTGGTAGAGTTGCGCCACCGCCGCTTTCGGCGCGCCCGCCGGCACGAATTCGGCATATTCCTCGATCGCGCCGGCGCCGGACGCCCTAAGCAGGTCGACCGGCGACGACTCTGACCTTCGTGGGATCCAGCCTGACCTGGGTTGCGATCGCCACACGCCAGCCACTGACATTCTGACTGGGCTCGTAGATCGTCAGCGCACCGTCGCGCCATTTCGCTGTGGTCGAAAAGAGTTCGATCGGTTGTGATGCTGGGTGGGCGTCGAATATGAAGCGTCCAACTGAACCGGCGCTGCAGTCCAAGCGGCTTCGAAATCACCGGCTTTTACGTCCTCTTTGAACTGCGGACTCTTGCCGGCGGCGGGCACGCAGGTGACGCCGGGAGAATCGAACGAGGCGCTGGGTATCGCGGGTGCCGCCCTGACGCCGATGAGCATGGCAGCCTCGTCCGCCGCCTCGAAAGTCACAACCAGGGCCACGATTTCTTCACGTATCGCAACACCGCAGGTCAGATCGAACGGCCGCAGCGATGTCGGCCGGATAGCGGGCCTGGCCCAGGACCTTTAGCCGCCCATCAATGCGCGGCGCGGGCGCGCTCTGATTGGCACGCGGAGCGGGAGCGGCTTCCACCATCGCCAAACCCTCATGTCGCGGGTCTCGATCAGCGCCCTTACCAGAGTCTCTTTCCCGAGAGGCACCTTGTAGGCGTTGTAGGGCGTTGTATTTTCGCACTTCTGCCCCGGCAAAGGCGGCTTCGGCCGCAGATCGTGCAGCTGAGACCGAACCCGACCCTTTTCTCAGCGCACCTGATCAGACAACTCCAGATCCAGACAGGCGGTGGAAGAGGCCAAGGCGCGAAACCTTCGAGGACGACGCTGACGATTCTATACGGCAGAGCGGTCGCCAAGTTTCTGCACTGGTCGGCGGATTAGTGCTTCTCGCGGCGTTTGCGGGATTGGCCATACTCCTGACGCCTCGTCCGCGGCCGCGGCATTCATTCTTTACAGACCTGCCCTACTCGCCTTCGCATTGGCTTCATGCAGCGGGTGATGCCGAACGGGAGTTACTGGCGGCAGTGCGGAAATACGCCGCGCGACTTCAATCTAGCGGCCGTCACTAAACCGGCGCCACTCTATCTGCTGCGCACGTACACTTGGTCGGCTGCGATGGAGGCTACGCGGTCAATAATTTTCGGCGATGGCTTCGCTCTGGACAACGACCTGGTGACCGTTCAAAGCGCACAACGAAGACCAGAAGAAAATTCCCAGAAAGCCGACGGCCATCAGGAAGATTGCTGCACTTACGATTTTTGCCAGTTGAACCAGCATCGACAATCGCAGCTCCCAAGCATTGATAATGCCTCGCTGCTCGCTCGGTTCAAGTGCCGGACGGAGCACGATTTGACGCTCGGCTTTGGAACGCGCCGGCGCTGCTAGCGCATGGCACGATCAACTCACCGAACAACATTTTCGCGGATATGGCCTTAAGGCTAGTTCCTTATCTTGTGCGTCCAGCTGAAGGGTGCGCGTCGTCGCTGGCCAGCTTTGCTCAGCCCGTATCAGAGCGCAGGAGCGCAACAACACCCAAGGCGCGGCAGTCTGCCGCCGCTGCGGATAAAGGTGTGCCTAGCACAGAGTGGCCGTGCGCCGGTACAAAGCGGGCCTGATAATTCAGCGGCGCAGGGATTTGTTGCGACAACGTTGCGACGCTGAATGTCTTCGCGATTGAAGTCCAAGTTTTGTCCGGTGGGATCGACCGCTTTGACAGAGGCAGCCAGCCGAAATGTCTCACGCTAGCCTTGAATTGAACTTCTTAAAGCTGATTCCCCCCGCAAATGGCGTTTCGGCGATGCCCTTTACGCCGGGCCGTAGTGATAGCAGAGCGCCCGCGAGAGGCTCCTCTCGCAATTGTTCGCGGTCAAGCGAGTTGCGTGCGGATGTTACGTAGAGCGTAGACAAGTCTGCGCCACCAAACGCGCAGCTCGTCGGACGCGAGACAGGCGCCTCGATAATCCTGTCGATGCTTCCGTCCGGCGCATATCGAACGAGACGCCCAAAGACCGGTTGGGCACTCCAGACAAAACCCTCCGCATCGACTGTCAGTCCATCTGGAAATGCACCGCTGTTAGGGTCGAGCGTTGCGAACTTTCGGCGCCGCTTCAGCGACCCGGCCTCGACGTCATAGTCGAACGCCCAGATGGTGTGCGCGAAGCTTTCCACAAAATAAAAGACAGTGTTTTCGGGACTCCAGCCGAGACCATTCGAGCACCGTATCCGTTCTAGAACCGCCTCGGGTGTGGCGCTCACTCCGTATCGATACAGCGTTCCGACTGGCGCGTCCCAGACATCCTTGCTCATCGTCCCGGCGAAGAACCGGCCTCGACGATCGCACTTTGCATCGTTGAAGCGGTTTGTATTCGGTTCACGAATCATCGGATATGGGACTCCGAATGCTCCGGTATGCGGGTCGAGAAAGATAACGCTTCGTTCGAGTGAAACGAGGAGCCTACCGTCTTTGCAGGGAACGACAGCCGTTACTATTTGCGGAGCGACATAAGCTTGGGTGCTTCCGTCGTGCGGTGAGTGCCGATAAATCCGGCAAGCGGGGATATCGACAAAATAGAGTGCCTGCTCCTTGACACTCCACGTTGGACCCTCTCCAACGTCCGCGTGCGCCTCGACGACGATTTTCCACTCCGCCGGCGTTGGCTCGATTTCATACGCGTGGGGCGAACGATTCACGGGCAGGTCCTGCCGTTCAAGTGTCGCGTACGATCAGCTGCGTCGGCATAATTCGTCTCTCAAAATTATCGACGGGGTTGGCAATCCTATCCAGCAATAAGTTTGCCGCTTCGCGGCCTATGCGATGGGGGTCGACGCCAATCGTGGTCAACGCGGGTCTTGAAAGTGCCGCATCGGCAATGTTGTCAAAGCCAACGACACCGAAATCGCGCTTCGGCGTCAAACCGGCTTCGACAAATCCCTGGATCGCACCGAATGCGCAAACGTCATTGTAGCCGATGACGGCGGTGGGCGGCTCCTTGGTCGCAAGCAGCGCCGCGACAGCCCTCAGACCATTTTCTCGGGTCGGTGGACAGTCCACAATCGGTCCAGGCGGCAATCGATGGCGACGAAGTCCGGCGGCGAAGCCGGCGAGACGCTCCCGCGTAACGGATGTCCTGCGCGCTACCCCAATGTAAGCAATTCGACGATGCCCTTGCGCCACCAGATAATCGACGGATGCCTCGACGCCCTTCTTAATTGCCGGTCCAATGTAATCGCTCTCGCCACGGCCGACGTGCCGTAGCGCCTGCACACACGGAAGGTCCCATTCCCGTAGCTTTACGATGGTTTCCGCAGTTGTGCCTTCTGCCGGCGACAAGATGATTCCGTCAACGCCTTGCTCGCGAAGACGGCGGATCATGCGATCCTGCCTTTCCGGATCTTCTCCGGTATGCGCGATGAAGGCGATCCGTCCCCGCTCGTCAAGGATGGAATCGATCCCGGCAATCAACTCCGCATAAAATGGATTGGTGAGTTCGCAAATTACGAGACCGATCGTTTGCGAAGTACGCGCCCGAAGATTCGCCGCCCCCCGATTGGGCACGTATCCGAGCCTTTCCATCCAACCCTTAACGAGGTCGCGCGTGTTGTCTGCGACGAGTGGACTTTCGCGAAGGACGAGCGAAACGGTCGACGTGGACACTCTGGCCTTCAATGCGACGTCCTTCAGAGTGGGCTTGCGCGGTCGGTGATACAGATTTTCCTCCTTCGGCACGGTTTCAGCACGCCCCGCTGCAGCATTATTCCCCAGTGTCTCAAGCGGTTCTCTCTGTCAATCAGTTGGCTGAATGAGCGCCTGATAACGTTCGTCAACATAACAGCCGCCGGCACTTCGGTATCGGCGTGGCGGCGGTATTTCATCCTGTCTGGGCAACAGCAGCGCCTCGGCGGCCACCAATTTCAACTAATGCAGGATTCGCATAGAACGCTGTAAAAGCCAATTTAGATCGTTATAAAAATTCCTTGCGCGCGAATTCTTTTTTGGTAACAGTTTGAAATGCTGCTGCACGTCGCCCGGTTAAGGCGCGTTGTTGGCTAGCTTAGGGAGGAATAACAATGAGCATTCGTCTCATGCGGACTACGCCTGTCCTGCGCGCCGGATTCGTGGCGGCGTTAGCACTGGAGATGTTCTCGTCAGTCACCGTCGCGCACGCCGATGCCGTACTTGATCAGGCAAGAGCAGACGTGGCGAAAGCCACCGGTCTACAGACCGAATGGACCGGACCAACCAGCGCTCCACCGATCGTTGCCGGCAAGAAGATTGTCTATCTGTCCGGCGACGAGCAGATCGATACGTCGCACGAGTATGGCGTCTACATGCAGCAAGCCGCCGCCAAGGTCGGCTGGACCGTCACCGTGATCGATGGCAAGGGAAGTCCAACGTCATGGCTTGCCGCTTTCAATCAGGCCATCGCGTTGAAGCCGGATGGAATCGCGATTTTCGCCGATGCCTCAAGCCTTCAGGATCCGATCAAGGCGGCCAACGCGCAGGGCATCACCGTTATCGGCCTCCACGCCACCGCCCTGCCGGGTCCCTATCCGGATCTCGGCGTTTACGTGAACATCCAGGGCGATCCGCGCAATGTCGGCAAAACGCAGGGCGAATGGGCGATCGCCGACTCTGACGGCAAGGCGCGCGTGGTTATCCTTACGCACAACGAATATAAGATCGCCGAGACTAAATCGACGGCGACCAAGAAGGCGATCGAGGCATGCTCCGGGTGCAAGGTACTGGAGTATGCGAACTCCCCGGCATCGCAGGCCGATCAGCGGATGGCGCAGCTGACAACCAGCTGGATCCAGAGGTTTGGGCCGCCGCTCTATATCACCTCGGTCGGCGACAATGACTTCGACTTCGCGGTTCCCGTGCTGCGCGCCGGCGGACTGAAGCCGGAGGATGTCAAGCTCATAGGCGCCGACGGTACCCGTTCGGCGTATGACCGACTTCACAAGGGCAATCAGTATCAGGCGATGACGGTGTCGGAGCCGGTCGAGTTGCAGGCGTATCAAGCGATCGACGAATTCAATCGCGCTTTCAACAAGCAGCCGCCAAGCGGATTCGTGCAGCCGCCATACATTGTCACGCCGGCGAACGTGAACGCTGAGGGCGGCGACAAGAACTTCTTCATCCCGAGCAACGACTACGTGAAGCACTATCTCGCCAATTGGGGCGTACACTAGAATATCGCTTCTTCGGACGGGCCGCAGATGCCTGCGGCCCGTTTGTCGCTGGGCTTGGATCGTATGAATCTGCCGCTGCCCGCTGCACAGGATCCGGTTCTTGCCGTCACGGACCTCGTGATGGGTTTCGCCGGCACGGTGGTCCTCGACCACGTCAGCTTTGACGTGCGGCGCGGCGAGGTTCATGCGCTGCTCGGTCAGAATGGTGCCGGAAAATCCACTCTGATCAAAATTTTGGCTGGAATGTATTTGCCGCTGGCCGGCCGCATTCAGCTTGGCGGGCGCGACATTCATCCGGCGGTCGAGCGGGTGGCGATCAATTTCATTCATCAGGATCTTGGTCTCGTGGACGCCATGAGCGTCGGCGAAAATATTGCGATCGGCGCCGGCTACCCGCGACGCGGCGGCCTTATCGCATGGCGCCAGGTCGAGCGCGCTGCGCGCGATGCGCTGGAGACGATGGCCAGCGACATTGAGCCGTTGCGCCGGGTTGCCGATCTTTCTCTGGCGGAAAAGTCCATCGTTGCGATCGCTCGCGCCCTGGCGACCAATTGCGAGGTTCTCGTGTTGGACGAGCCCACCGCGGCGCTACCGGAAGCCGATGTCGAACGGCTTTTCGCCGCCCTGGAGCGACTGCGCGATCGCGGACTTGGCATCGTCTACGTGACCCATCGGCTCGACGAGGTTTCGAGACTGGCGAACCGGGTGACTGTGCTTCGTGACGGGCGGCGGATAGCGACTGCCGAAGTGGCAGCGACGACCCCGCAACAACTCGTGGAGATGATTGTTGGTCGCAACGTCGTCGACTCCGACATCTCCTCGGTCAAGACGGACGAAGGCAGCCAGTTGATCATCGATGGTCTGAAGGCCGGGGAAGTCGGACCTGTTTCCTTTTCGCTGATGCCAGGGGAGACACTGGCACTCGTTGGATTGAGGGGCGCTGGTCACGAAACGATCGCCCGCGCCGTTTTTGGCGACGCGAAAATAGAGAGTGGCTTGATTAAGCTGTCCGGCAAGGTCGTCTGGCTTAATTCTCCGGCCTCCGCGATCGCGTGCGGAATTGGATTTATATCGAGCAAGCGCGCCGAGGAGAGCGTCGCCGCCACGCTCAGTGTCCGCGAAAACCTGTTCATGAATCCCGGCGTGACCGGGATCGGTCCGCTGAATTGGCTGAGCCTCGCAAGGGAGCAGGAACGCTCGGCACGGGTGATCGACAAATACTCGATACGCCCGCGCGACAGCGAACGTTCGATGCTGACGCTTTCGGGAGGCAATCAGCAGAAGGTGATCGTTGCCCGATGGCTCGAGGGCAACGTCGCTCTGCTCATTTTAGAGGAGCCCACGGCCGGTGTGGACGTTGGCTCGAAAGCCGAAATCTATTCGCTCATGCAACAGTTTCTGTCGATGGGCTCCGCCATTCTGCTGGTTTCGACGGACTTCGAAGAGGTGGCGCGCGTTGCCCATCGCGCGCTTGTCTTCGATCGTGGCCGCATCGTTGCAGAAATCTCGCGCAGTGAAATGACGGTCGCGCGGCTTACTTCGCTTGCCGCGGGCGATATGATGAATGAAAAGGCAGTATGATGGCATCGTCCCAGCCCGGTCGGCAGCGTGTGGCGCGTTTCCTTTCGGCGTGGGGCCTTTTCTTGGTACTCGTCGCGCTCATCCTTCTATTTACCGCGTTGAAGCCCGACACATTTCCGACTGCCTTCAACGTTCGGTCGATCCTCAACAACAAATCCATTTCGGCGATGATCGCCTTGGCGGCGATGATCCCGATCGCCGCAAACCGGTTTGATTTGTCGGTGGCCTTCGTGTTGGGCCTCTCGCAGATGCTGGCGATCGGCTTGCAGAATTACGCAATCCCCTGGCCGGTGGTGGCGTTGCTCCTCTTGGCATTGGGCGCACTGGTAGGCCTCGTGAATGGTTTCCTCGTGACCATTGTCGGAATCGACAGCTTCATTGCGACGCTCGGGACTGGCACCGTGCTGCTTGGTCTCAACCAATGGTACTCGGGCGGCATGCAGGTTCTTGCTCCGCTGCCGCAGTCCTTTCTCGATCTGTCAGCCGTCGTCTATGGGATTCCCCTGCCCGCCGTCTATGTCGCGATCGTTGCGACGGCGATGTGGATCGTGTTCGAATATTTACCGGTAGGTCGGTTCATATACGTTTTAGGAATAAGCCCGCGCGCAGCTGAACTGAACGGCATCTCGGAGAAGCGTTACATTACGGGAGCGCTGGTCGCCTCGGGAATGTTGTCGGCATGGGCCGGCATCGTTCTGCAATCCCAACTCCAAGTCGGTCAGAGTACGGTGGGCATGGAATATCTATTGCCGGCATTTACCGCGGTGCTTCTGGGGGCCACCGCTATAAAGCCCGGGCGTGTAAATGTATGGGGAACCGTACTGGCCGTGGCAGTTCTTGCCGTGACCGTCGCCGGGTTGAACCAACTCGGTGCACCGTTTTTTGTCGAAGCATTGTTTAACGGCGCGACACTTATAATTGCGGTGGGTCTAGCCGTAGTTGCCAACAAAAGACAGGCGGCCAACCGTTCGCGGGTCGCCACAATTCCTGTGACGAGAATTATCGACCCCAAGAGCGAGTCAGGCGTCACGCAGACCAAATCGCCATCCGCCTAGAACAGCAGACTTACAGCGACGAACGCCAACGCCGCTGATTATCAGGTCGCAATCGGTCGGCGCGATGTTCATTCGGTGGCGACGCAGGCCGCGATGCTAATGCGCGCGATTCACCGCTAGAATGCCTCATTCCTAACGCGATCCGTCGACGCCCTATGGCGTTGGCTTGATCGTCCCACCAGTTACGAAGAATAAGGTCGCGCCAGCGCAAATTTGCTGACGTCAGCCAAATCTGCTGTATCGCGCCGGCCCTATTTATCTCACCAAGTACGCGCCGCTCGCCCGGCTCGATACGTATCGAAGGCGAGACTTTCCAGCCTTGCACGCCACCGTTTACACCAAGTCCGCGTGCGTGCGTCTTGCCGGTGCCTTCGGTCGCCATACCGCCTCGGCCTTTCTCGCCGGTAAAATTCTCAGGCGAGATGGAGCGGGTCTTTGCGCTCGACAGTCGATAGAGATTGCCGAGACCGACGCCGAGGCCGCTGAACGAGGTCATTTGCAGTGTCCAATTTTGGCGTGGGCCCACATGGGTAACGAGCTGGAAGAAATCGTGTGACGCCGGAGGGATACCGGCGATCCTTATTCTCGTCAGAAGTAGGTCCGCACGGCGCGGGTGATGCGGTCGTGTTCGTCGATGCAAAACAACACCGGCCACTTGTCGAAGGCGGTGCAAGGATGGGAGATACCGAACTTCAGCACGTCTCCAACTCTCGCGTTGAAACGATCTCCGATCGGCAGATAGGCATGCTGGTCATTTGCGCGAACGATTGAGATGTCGCCAGCGGCGAAGGCCGCGAGTTGCTTGCCGCCACGGTATTGCGCCAGCAGCGTCGGGTAGCCGGCATCGACAGGAAAGTCGCGCAATGTTGCCTACGGCGACAAGGTCATTGGCACCAACCACACGCTGCCCACCCTTCGCGCGCATCTACGCCGGCTGGGCATTCTCGCAGGCTTTCTACCGCGAGAAGGTCGATCTCAACGTCATGGGCTACGCCTCCACGGACGATTTCCTTGAACGCTTCTGGGACCCGAGCTTCCTCGCAAACGATCCAAACGATCTCCTTGCCATGCTGTGGACCTGGCAGCACGGCGATATCTCGGCCAACGAGCTTTACGGCGGTGATTTCGGCCGCGCGCTTTCGGCCATCACCGCCAAAGCGATCGTGATGCCGAGCGCGACTGATCTCTATTTCCCAGTGGCCGATAACGAAATCGAAGTGTCGAAGATGCCGAACGCACGGTGCGCGCTAATCCCGACGGTCTGGGGGCACGTCGCAGGCGCCGTGAATGCCAGCCCAGCTGACACGGCCTTCATCAATGACCGCCTGGGCGAGTTGCTGGCGTCGTGACCTGCGCGCCTCCTCCATCCGAACTTGCCCTTCTCGAACGGCGCCTGCGGATGCTCTCATCTGGCATTGCAGCCGAATGGGGCATCTACGTCCGCTTCCTCGACAACGACGACGAAATCGCGATCAATGCCGATACGAAGATGGA
>CAYOUO010000394.1:0-2891 GCA_964407155.1 uncultured Hyphomicrobiales bacterium
ACCATGCAGGTCGCGCAGCGCCTCTACGAGGACGGCTACATCACCTACATGCGCACCGACGGCGTGCAGACGGCGCCGGAAGCGATCGCCGCCACCCGCGCCATGATCGGCAAGCGCTACGGCGACCGCTACCTGCCCGACGCGCCGCGTCTCTATCAGACCAAGGCGAAGAACGCGCAGGAAGCGCACGAGGCCATCCGCCCGACCGACATGAACCGCACGCCCGACGGCGAGGCCCACGGCCTCGAGCACGATCAGTCGCGGCTCTACGAGCTCGTCTGGAAGCGCATGGCGGCGAGCCAGATGGCGTCGGCCGAGCTCGAACGCACCACCGTCGACATCGCCGCCGGCGTGGCGCAGCCGGTGAACCTGCGCGCCACCGGCCAGGTCGTGCGCTTCGACGGCTTCCTGACGCTCTACCAGGAAGGCCGCGACGAGGAAGCGCCGGCACAGGCGCGTGCCGATGAAAGCGACGACGATGGCCGCCTGCCGCCGATGGCCGAGGGCGACCGGCTGACCGAGCATGGCATCGCCATCGAGCAGCATTTCACCGAGCCGCCGCCGCGCTACACCGAGGCGACCCTCATCAAGAAGATGGAGGAGCTCGGCATCGGCCGCCCGTCGACTTACGCGGCCACGCTGTCGGTGCTGCGCGAGCGCGGTTACGTCCGTCTCGACAAGCGCCAGCTCATTCCCGAGGACAAGGGTCGCCTTGTCACCGCCTTCCTGCAGTCGTTCTTCGACCGCTACGTCGAATATGGCTTCACCGCCGATCTCGAGGAGAAGCTCGACCAGATCTCGAACGGCGACCTCAAGTGGCAGCAGGTGCTGCGCGATTTCTGGCGCCAGTTCTCGCTCGACGTCGACAAGACCAAGGACCTCCGCGTCTCCGAGGTGCTCGATCACCTGAACGAGCTGCTGGCGCCGCACATCTTCCCGCCGCGCGCCGACGGCGGCGACCCGCGCCAGTGCCCGTCGTGCGGCACCGGCCGGCTCTCGCTGAAGCTCGGCAAGTTCGGCGCTTTCATCGGCTGCTCGAACTATCCCGAGTGCCGCTACACCCGCCAGCTCGCCACCTCCGGCGACGACGGCACGGCTGAGATCGGCGCCGACGGCAAGCTGCTCGGCATCGATCCCGAGAGCGGCCTCAACGTCACCATCCGCACCGGCCGCTTCGGTCCCTACATCCAGCTCGGCGACCAGGGCGAAGACAAAAAGATAAAGCCGAAGCGCGCCTCGATCCCGCGCGGCTGGGAAATCGGCGAGATCGACCTCGACAAGGCGCTGTCGCTGCTCCGCCTGCCGCGCGAGGTCGGTCTCCACCCCGAGACCGGCAAGCCGATCACCGCCGGCATCGGCCGCTTCGGGCCGTTCGTCCTGCACGACGGCACGTTCGCCAATCTCGATTCCATCGACGAGGTGTTCACCGTCGGCCTCAACCGCGCCGTCACTCTGATCGCCGAGAAACTCGCCGGCGGCGGCCGTCGCCGCGGCCGCGCCGAGGTCAAGGCGCTGAAGGACCTCGGCGAGCATCCCGATGGCGGCGGCAAGATCACCATCCGCGACGGCAAGTACGGACCCTACGTCAACCACGGCAAGGTCAATGCGACACTGCCGAAGGGGCAGGATCCGCAGGACGTCACGGTCGAGCAGGCGCTCGCGCTCATCGCCGAGCGCGCCGGCAAGAGCACCAAGGGGCGCGCTCGCAAGCCTGCTGCCGGCAAGTCGGCAAAGAAGAAAGCCAACGGCGCTGGCACGGCTGACGGCGACACCGCAGAAGCCTCAACGGCCAAGCCCTTGGCAAAGGCGAAAGCCAAACCCAAATCGAAAAGGAAGCCGGTCCCGGCAGAGCCCGTGGACGGCTGACCCGAGGGGCGGCGCGATACGCGCGCCCCGGAAAGAAAGACGAACTTGAAACTACCCTTCCAGAAGAAACCCAAACCAAAGAACGAGCCCGAGCGGCGCTCCCTTCCTTCCCGCGAGGACATCCTCGCCTTCATTGCGGAACACCCCGGCGAAGCCGGCAAGCGTGAGATCGCCCGCCACTTTGGCATCACTGGCGCAGGGCGCATTCCCCTCAAGGCGCTGCTCAAGGAACTCACCGCCACCGGTACGGTCGAAAGCCGCCGCCGCAAGCTGAAGCGGCCGAGCGACCTGCCCGAAGTCGGCGTGCTGGAGATCGCCGGCCGCGACGAGGATGGCGAACTGATCGCGGTTCCCGTCGAATGGCCGCCGGAAAATGGCGAGCCGCCGCGTATCCGCCTCGCCGCCCCACGCCGCGAGGTAAAGGCGAAGCAGCCCGCCGCCGGCGTCGGCGACCGCGTGCTCGCGCGCCTCATGCGCCCGGAGCCCGGCGAGGACGGACTCACCGCCCGCGTCATCAAGCTTCTCGAGCGCAAGGCCGTTTCGGCGCTCGGCGTGGTCAGGCTCACCGATCGCGGCGCCCGCATCGAGCCCATCGACAGGAAGCAGAAGGAGCTCATCCTCGACCTCGCCGACGTCGGCAAGGCGAAGGACGGCGACCTCGTCGCCCTCAGCGTCACACCCTCGACCCGCTTCGGCCTCGACCGCGCGCGCGTCACCGAGGTGCTGGGTTCTGTCAAGAACGAGAAGGCGGTCTCGATGATCGCCATCCACGCGCACGGCATCCCGCACGTCTTCCCGCCGCAGGTGCTGGAAGAAGCCGCCGAGGCGCCGGCCGTCGATCTCGCGCATCGCGAGGACTGGCGGCACGAGCCGCTCGTCACCATCGACCCGCCCGACGCCAAGGACCACGACGACGCGGTCATGGCCGTGGCGGACACCTCGCCCGACAATCGCGGCGGCACGATCGTCACCGTCGCCATCGCCGACGTGTCCTGGTACGTGCGGCCTGGCTCGGCGCTCGACCG
>CAYOUO010000395.1:0-5648 GCA_964407155.1 uncultured Hyphomicrobiales bacterium
GCCGGCGATCGCCTTGGCCGGGCCCTTGCGCGTGCGCGCGTTGGTGTGCGTGCGCTGACCGCGAACCGGCAGGCCGCGGCGGTGACGCAGGCCGCGGTAGCAGCCGAGGTCCATGAGGCGCTTGATGTTGATCGCGACTTCGCGGCGCAGATCGCCTTCGACCAGGTAGTCGCGGTCGATCATTTCACGGATCTGGGCGACCTCGGCGTCGGTGAGCTGGTTGGTGCGGCGCTCGGCCGGGATGTTGACCGCCTCGACGATCTTCTTGGCAGCGGCCGGGCCGATGCCGTGGATGTACTGCAGAGCAATGACCACGCGCTTGTTGGTCGGGATATTGACGCCTGCGATGCGGGCCACTCGGGTCTCTCCACCTGTTCCTGGCTTCGGCCAGGCCGGAAACGCACAATGCGGCCCCGGCCAAGCCATCCGGCTACCGGCACCGCAAGTCTGTCGTTACAGAATTGTGGCCGGTAGATAGCGATTTCGACCCGGCCCGTCAATGGGCCGGAATGCTAATTCAGCCCCCGTTTCCAACGTTTTTGGGGGTTTTTGCCGCTTCCTTGAGCACTTTTGCGATTGCAGCCGAAACGTCGTCGATGGAACCCATGCCATCGATCGTCGCAAGGGCGCCCCTGGCGCGGTAGTAGCCGGCGACCGGCGCGGTCTGCTTGCGGTAGACGGCAATACGGTTGTCGAGGGTTGCGGCGGTGTCGTCGGCGCGGGCGCTCCCGGTCTGGCGGGCGCGGTTCTCGATACGATCCTTGAGAATACCCTCGTCGACGGTGATCTCGATGACGCGGTCGAGGCCGATGCCGTGCTTGGCGAGCAGCGTATCCAGAGCCTCGGCCTGCCGCACCGTGCGGGGGAAACCGTCGAGGATGAAGCCGGGGGTCGCATCGGGCCGGCCGATGCGCTCGGCGATGATCTCGATCATCACGTCGTCGGGCACAAGATCGCCGCGATCCATGATCGCCTTGGCGCGCTTGCCCACGTCCGTTCCGGCTGCCGCGGCGGCGCGCAGCATGTCCCCCGTGGACAGCTGCACGATGCCGTGCGCCTTCACCAACCGCTCGGCCTGTGTGCCCTTGCCGGCACCCGGCGGACCAAGCAGCACCAGCCTCATCGCCCCTTCCCCTTCAGCGTGGAACGGCGAACGAGACCTTCGTATTGATGCGCGAGCAGATGGCCCTGCACCTGGGCGACGGTGTCGAGCGTGACGCTGACGACGATGAGCAGCGAAGTGCCGCCGAAATAGAACGGCACGCCGGTGTAATCGATCAGCATCTGCGGCAGCAGACACACCAGCACGAGGTAAATCGCGCCGAGCACGGTGATGCGCGTCAGCACGTAATCGATGTAATCGGCGGTGTTCTTGCCCGGACGGATGCCGGGAATGAATCCGCCGTGCTTCTTCAGATTGTCGGCGGTATCGCTCGGGCTGAAGACGACGGCGGTATAGAAAAAGGCGAAGAACATGATGAGGCCGGCGTAAAGGATCAGGTAGAGCGGCTGGCCGCGACCGAGCAGCGCGGTGATCGTCTGCAGCCAGCCCGGGCCATTCCCGGCGGTGAAATTGGCCACCGTGACCGGCAGGAGCAGCAGCGACGACGCGAAGATCGGCGGAATGACGCCCGAGGTGTTGAGCTTCAGCGGCAGGTGCGAAGCCTCGCCCTGGAACATGCGGTTGCCGACCTGGCGCTTCGGATACTGGATGAGCAGCCGCCGCTGCGCGCGCTCGACGAACACGATGAACGCGACCACCAGCACCGCCATGACGCCGACCGCTACGATGATGACCGGAGACAGCGCGCCCTCGCGGCCAAGCGCCAGCGTGCCGGTGATCGCGTGCGGCAGGTTCGCGACGATGCCAGAGAAGATGATGAGCGAGAGGCCGTTGCCGATGCCGCGGGCGGTAATCTGCTCGCCCAGCCACATGAGGAACATGGTGCCGCCGGTCAGCGTGATCATCGTCGTGATGAGGAAGAACGGACCGGGCGACAGGACGATGTTGTTGCCACCCTCGAGACCGACGCCGATGCCGTACGACTGCAGCGCAGCCAGGATGACCGTCCCGTAACGGGTGTACTGGTTGATGACCTTGCGGCCTTGCTCGCCCTCTTTCTTCAGTGCGTCGAGCGTCGGGATGACCGATGTCATCAGCTGAAGGATGATGGACGAGGAAATGTACGGCATGACGCCGAGGGCAAAGATCGCCATGCGGCCGACGGCGCCGCCGGAGAACATGTTGAACATGCCGATGATGCCGCTCTGCTGCGTGTTGAACGCATTGGCAAGCGCGGCCGGATTGATGCCGGGAACCGGAACGTAGGTGCCGAGGCGATAGACGAGCAGCGCGCCGAGGGTGAACCAGATGCGCTTCTTCAGCGCCTCGGCTTTGGCGAAGGCGCCGAAGTTGAGGTTCGCTGCAAGCTGTTCTGCCGCCGACGCCATGGGTTCGCTCCGCGTTAGATGCGCCGACCGCGGTTATTCGGACGGCTGTTCCGCTGCGCCCACAACCTTGACCGAGCCACCCGCCTTTTCAATGGCGGCCGCGGCCGACTTCGATGCACCGGCGACCTCAAGCTTCACCCCGGACTTGATTTCACCATTGGCGAGAACCCGCACACCGTCCCTGGCGCGGCGGATCACGCCCGCCGCCTTCAGGGCCGCGGCATCGACGGTCGCCGTGCCGTCGAGCTTGCCCGCGTCGATCGCCTTCTGGATCGTGGAAAGGCTGACTTCGACGTAGCGCTTGGCAAAGATGTTGTTGAAGCCGCGCTTCGGCAAGCGGCGATGCAGCGGCATCTGGCCGCCCTCAAAGCCCTTGATCGACACGCCGGTGCGGGCCTTCTGGCCCTTGACGCCGCGGCCGCCGGTCTTGCCCTTGCCCGAGCCGATGCCGCGTCCGACGCGGATGCGGTTCTTGGTGGCGCCGGCATTATCGGCCAATTCGTTGAGCTTCATGGCTTATTCCCCTACCCCGCCGCCCGATCAGGCTTCTTCGACGATGCGGACGAGGTGCTTGACCTTGGAAATCATGCCGCGCACGGAGGGCGTATCCTCGAGCGTGGAGCGACGACGGATGCGATTGAGGCCGAGGCCGACGAGCGTCGCCTGCTGGACCGCGGGACGGCGATTGGGACTCGCGATCTGCTCGACCGTGATGGTCTTCTGTGACGGCTTCTTCGCCATGACCTAGGCCTCCACCGCCTCTGTATCCACGTCGCGGCGGCGCGACTGCAGTGTCGATACCTTGATGCCGCGGCGTGCAGCGACGGCGCGCGGGCTGTCCTCGCTGGTCAGCGCATCGAAGGTCGCGCGCACCATGTTATAGGGATTGGACGACCCGAACGACTTGGCGACAACATCCTGCACGCCCAGCGTCTCGAAGACGGCGCGCATCGGACCGCCGGCGATGATGCCGGTGCCGGGAGGCGCCGCGCGGCAGACCACCTTGCCCGAGCCGTGGCGACCGGCGACGTCATGATGCAGGGTGCGGCCTTCGCGCAGCGGCACACGGACGAGCCCGCGCTTGGCGGCGTCGGTTGCCTTGCGGATGGCTTCCGGCACCTCGCGCGCCTTGCCGTGGCCAAAGCCGACGCGGCCCTTCTGGTCGCCGACGACGACGAGCGCGGCGAAACCAAAGCGCCGGCCGCCCTTCACCACCTTGGCGACGCGGTTGATGTGAACGAGCTTGTCGACGAATTCGCTGTCGCGCTCGTCACGGTCGCGTTCCCGGTCGCGACCGCCGCGCTCACGATGCTGAGGTTCTCTTGCCATCTATCCTGATCCGTTCGTCCGATATCGTTGTCCAATGGCCCCGCTGCAAGAGCGCGCCTTTCCTAGAAGCTCAGGCCTCCCTCGCGGGCGCCATCGGCCAGAGCCTTGACGCGCCCGTGAAAGAGATAGCGGCCGCGGTCGAAAATCACTTCCTTGACACCGGCCTTCGCCGCGCGCTCGGCGACCAGTTTGCCGACCTCGGCGGCAGCGGCAACATCGGCCCCCGTCTTCAGCCTGCTCTTCAGATCGGCGTCGCGGGTCGAGGCGGCGGCGAGCGTCCGGCCGGCGCTGTCGTCGATCACCTGCGCATAGATGTGCTTCGACGAACGGAAGACGCTGAGGCGCGGACGGCCCTTGCTCGCGGCCTTGACGGCAGCGCGGATGCGGAAAATGCGGCGATCGCGGGTGGTGAGGCTCATGGCGCTTACTTCTTCTTGCCTTCCTTGCGGAAGATGAACTCGTCGGCGTACTTCACGCCCTTGCCCTTGTAGGGTTCCGGCTTGCGGTAGCGGCGAATCTCGGCGGCAACCTGGCCGACCTTCTGTTTGTCGGCGCCGCTGACGACGATCTCGGTCGGCTTCGGGCACTCGATCTTGATGCCTGCCGGAATCGGGAAGAGGACGTCGTGGCTGTAGCCGAGATTGAGCTGCAGGTTCTTGCCGGCGACCGCGGCGCGATAGCCGACGCCGTTGATCTCGAGACGGCGCTCGAAACCCTCGGTCACCCCCCTGAACAGGTTGGACACCATGGTGCGCGACATGCCCCAGGCCGAACGCGCGCGCTTGGTATCGCTGTTCGGCTCGACGGAAATCCGGCCGTCGGCGGAGGTCACGTGGACATCATCGCTGGCCAGGAAGGACAGCTCACCCTTCGGCCCCTTGGCAGTGACCGTCTGGCCGTTGACGTTGGCCGTCACGCCCTTGGGCACCGCTACCGACTTCTTGCCAATTCGAGACATCGCACTCGTTCCAGTTCACCAGATACGTTCGCTTCGCCGCGCTAGAATACGCGGCAGAGCACCTCGCCGCCGACATTCTGGTCGCGGGCATCGGCATCCGACATGACGCCCTTCGGCGTCGACAGGATGGAGACGCCGAGACCGTTGGCGACGCGCGGAATGTTCTTCACCGACGCGTAGACGCGGCGGCCAGGGCGCGAAATGCGCTCGATCTCGCGGATCACCGGCTCGCCGTCGTAGTACTTCAGCTCGATTTCGAACTCGGAGCGGCCGTTGTCGAAATCGACGGTCGAGTAGCCGCGGATGTAGCCCTCCGACTGCAGCACGTCGAGGACGTGCCGGCGCAGCGTCGAGCCCGGGGTCGAAACCTTGCTGCTCTTGCGCAGCTGCGCATTGCGGATGCGGGTCAGCATATCGCCGAGCGGATCGGACATGGACATCTTCGTCTCTCCTACCAGCTCGACTTGACCAGACCCGGGATCATGCCCGACGAGCCGAGCTCGCGCAGCGCGATGCGCGAAATCCTGAGCTTGCGGAACGTGCCGCGCGGACGGCCGGTCAATTCGCAACGGTTGCGGATGCGCACCCTGGCCGAATTGCGCGGCAACTCGGCGAGCTTGAGACGCGCCTGGAAGCGCTCCTCCAGCGACAGGCTCTGGTCCTTGGCCTGACGCCTCAGCTCGGCACGCTTGCCGGCGAGCCGCGCCACCATCTTGCGGCGACGGTTGTTCTTTTCGATCGAACTCTTCTTTGCCATGAAAGGATTTTCCTACTGGCGAAACGGGAAATCGAACGCCTTCAGCAGAGCGCGCGCCTCGTCGTCGCTCCGGGCGCTCGTGCAGACGATGACGTCCATGCCCCAGATCTCATCCACGTCGTCGTAGTTGATCTCGGGGAAAACGATGTGCTC
>CAYOUO010000396.1:0-5511 GCA_964407155.1 uncultured Hyphomicrobiales bacterium
CGGGTCTTGCGCGACCAGCTCGGCGCCAAGCTGGCGCGCGAGGCGCACGCCGACTTCGCGGCGGATATCCGCCAGCCGCGCGCCGAAGCCGAGCCGCCGGCTGCAGACAAGCGGAAGAAGCCCGCGCGCAGCGTCCGGACCGGCGACAAGGCCAAACGCGACGGGGCGGGGCGCGACAAGGCCAAACGCGACGGGACCGCTTCGCGTTCGGGCAAGGCGCGCGTTGCAGGGGGACGGGGTGCGCGTCGTCGGCGGTGAATTTCGCGGCCGCGCGCTCGCCGTGCCCGCCGGTCAGGCCGTTCGCCCGACCGCCGACCGCGTTCGTCAGACCGTGTTCGACATTCTCGCGCATGCGTACGGCGATCCGGTGCGGGACGGGCGTGTGCTCGATCTTTTTGCCGGCACCGGCGCGCTCGGCATCGAGGCGATTTCCCGCGGCGCGGCGTTTGCCCTGTTCGTGGACGAGGGCGCCGAGGCGCGGGGCCTGATCCGCGCCAACGTCGCGGCCTTTGGCCTCACCGGCCGCACCCGCATTTTCCGCCGCGATGCGACCCGTCTCGGCGAGGCCGGCACCGTCGCGCCGTTCGACGTCGTCTTCGCCGATCCGCCCTATGGCCACGGGCTCGGCGAGCGCGCGCTTGGTGCCGCCCTTGGCGGCCGGTGGCTGAAACCGGGCGCGGTTGCCATCCTGGAGGAAGCCGCGGCGGCGGAGGTGCCGGCGATACCCGGCTTCGAAACGGCGGAAGTCCGTCGGATCGGAGATACGCAGGTCGTCTTTATGACGGTGGCAAACCTTGCCGCGGCCGCTCCGCGTCCATAGATCAGCGGCATCTTTCCGGACAAGGGCCTGCGATGAAGGAAATACTCGACCAGACGGAACTGACCGAGCGCGCCGCGGCGCTGGTCGCCGCTGCGCGCCGGGCTGGCGCCGATGCCGCCGACGCCGTCTGCGTGCGCGGCATGGCGCTTTCCGTTGAGGTGCGGCTCGGCAAGGTCGAGGAAACGCGCCGCGCCGAAGGCGACGATTTCACGCTCCGCGTCTTCGTCGGCAAGCGGACGGCGGGCGTTTCAGCGAACGTGCTGACCGATCCCAATGAACTTGCCGTGCGCGCGGTCGCCATGGCGAAGGCTGCGCCGGAGGACCGTTACGCCGGCCTCGCCGACCGGCAGAAGCTCGCCCGCGACTTCCCGGACCGCGACATGCTCGACATCACGCTGCCGTCGGTCTCGGAGCTGACCGAGCAGGCGCTGGCGGTCGAGGAGGCGGCGCGGGCGGTGCCGGGCGTGACCAACTCGGGTGGCGCTTCGTCCGGATGGTCGCTTGGCGGCATGGTGCTCGCCACCTCCGACGGCTTTGCCGGAGCTTATCTCGCCTCGCGCTTCGGAATTTCGGCCTCGGCCATCGCCGGGACCGGCACCGGCATGGAGCGCGACTACGATTTCGACAGCAAGGTCTACCGCGCCGACCTCGCCGATCCCGCAGACATCGGCCGCAATGCCGGCGAGCGCGCGGTGCGCCGGCTCAATCCGCGCAAGATTCCGTCGGGCCGCGCCACCGTGGTCTACGATCCCCGCATTGCCGGCGGGCTGATCGGACACCTTGCCGGCGCCGCGAACGGAGCGTCGATCGCGCGCAAGGCGAGCTTTCTGCGCGACAGGCTCGGCCAGCAGATTTTCTCGCCGTCGATCCGCATCACCGACGACCCGACGCGCCGCCGCGGCCTTGCCTCGCGCCCCTTTGACGGGGAGGGCGTCGCCAGCGATCCGCTCGATCTGGTCGCGGACGGCGTTCTGAAGACGTGGCTGCTCGATTCCGCGACCGCGCGCGAACTCGGTCTGGAAACCAATGGCCGCGCCAATCGCAGCGGCGCCAATCCGTCACCGGGCGTGACCAACCTCACGCTCCTGCCGGGCGGGCAATCGCCGGACGAGATGCTGCGCGATATCGGCAGCGGATTTTATGTCACGGAGCTCATCGGCCACGGCGCCAATATCGTTACCGGCGACTACAGCCGGGGCGCCGCCGGTTTCGTGATCGAGAACGGCGAACTTGGATATCCGGTGAGCGAAGTGACGATTGCGGGCAACCTTGCCGATATTTTCCGCGAGATGCGGCCGGCAAACGATCTCACCTATCGCTATGCCGTGAACGCGCCGACCGTTGCGGTTCCCGGCCTCACGATCGCGGGTAGCTGAAGGCTTGCGGCTCGCGGCATTTTCGGGCACCAAAGCCGGCATGTGGCCGGAGCGCCGCGTCATCGCCGATAGTGCCGGATGCAGGTGAAACGAGATGGCTCCGCAGAAACAGCTTCTCCATCTGGTTTTCGGCGGAGAGCTCGTCGATCCGGACTCGATCACCTTCGCGGACCTGTCGAAGCTGGACATCGTCGGCATCTATCCGAATTTTGCGACCGCGCGCGCGGCGTGGCAGGCGAAGGCGCAGGCGACCGTCGACAATGCGCGCGTGCGCTATTTCGTCGTGCATCTCCACCGCCTGCTCGATCCGGAAGCGACACCGGATGGCGAGTGACGGAAGCCAGGCGGAGGTCCCCTCGGTGCGGGGGTCCGGGCCGCGGCTGTCGCATCGCCCGCAGCGAGCGCGCTGGGGCACCGACGTCGCGGCGCGGCTACTCGCCGGCGCCTTCCGGTTCGTCTACGCCAGCAATCGGATGACGTATGCGCCGATCGGGCGCGAGGAGTTCTTCCGGACCACCGCGCCGTGCATCCTCGCCTTCTGGCACGGGCAAGCGTTCGCGCTGCCGGCCGTGGCGATGCCGCAATGGCCGGTGGACGTGCTGGCCTCGCGCAGCCGCGACGGCGAGATCATTGCGCGCGTCGTCGCCCGTCTCGGGCTTGGCGTCATTCGTGGCTCGGGATCTGCGGACCCGGAACGCATGTTCGAGAAGGGCGGCATCGACGCCTTCCGCGCCATGAAGGCTTCGCTCGACAGCGGGCGGAGCGTGGCGCTCACCGCCGATTTCATGCGCAATGCCCGCCGCAAGGTAAGCCCCGGCATCATCCTGCTCGCCCGCATGACAGGGCGGCCGATCGTTCCGGTCGGCGTGGCGTCGAGCCGCCGCCTCACGTTCAATTCCTGGGACCGCACGACGATCATGCTGCCGTTCGGCCATACGGCATTCGTCGCCGGTGTACCGTTGACCGTGCCCCGGAGCGCCAGCGCGGAGGAACAGGAGGCCGCGCGGCTCGATCTCGAGACGCGGATCGACGGCGCGTTTGCGCGGGCCTACGAGATCGTGGACGGCAGGCATGGCTGAGCGCGCCGGGAAATTCCTGCTCGCCGCCTATCGGCTCGTCGGGCTTTCCGTCCGTCCGGTGGTGCCGCTCGCGCTCGCGCAGCGGGCCCGGCGCGGCAAGGAGGAGCGGCGGCGTCTCGGCGAGCGCTACGGTTACGCCTCGCTGCCGCGGCCCGACGGACGGGTCGTCTGGGTTCACGGGGCAAGCGTCGGCGAGACCAATGCCGTGATGCCGCTGGTGGCCCGGCTGGCCGAGCGCGGCTTCCACGTGGTTTTCACCTCGACCACCATGACGTCGGCGGCGCTGGCCGCGCGGCGGCTGCCGAAGGGCGCGGTCCATCAATTCGGACCGCTCGACATTGCCACCTATGTCGACCGGTTTCTCGACCACTGGCGGCCGGGGCTCGTCATCTTCGTCGAGTCGGAAATCTGGCCGACGGTCATTTCGCGGCTCGACCGGCTGGGCATTCCGCTGGCGATCGTCAATGCGCGGCTGTCGCAGCGCTCCTTCCGCTCCTGGCAGCGGCTGAAGTCCCTGGCGGGCGCCGTCTTTTCGCGCGTAACGCTCGCGCTGGCGCAATCGGCCGAGGATGGAGCGCGGTTCCATTCGCTCGGCACGAAGCGCGTCACCGTCACCGGCAATCTCAAGTTCGACGTGCCCCCCCTCGACGCGGAGGCGGACGAGGTGGAACGGCTGCTCAACGACATCGGACAGCGGCCGGTGTGGGTGGCGGCGTCCACCCATCCGGGCGAGGAGGAAATCATCGCCGACGCGCACCGCATCATGCGCGTGAAGCTTCCCGGGCTGCTGACCGTGATCGTCCCCCGCCATCCCGAGCGCGGCAATGCCATCCGCGCCATTCTCGCGGAGCGCCGTCTTTCGATCGCCCAGCGCAGCCGGGGCGAGCCGCTGGTGCGCGAGGCCGATGTTTATCTCGCCGACACCTTGGGCGAGCTCGGCTTGTTCTATCGTCTCGCACCGGTTGCCTTCCTGGGTGGCTCGCTGGTGCCGACCGGCGGGCAGAACCCGATCGAGCCGGCGCGGCTCGATACCGCCATCCTGCACGGGCCGCACGTTCACAATTTCGCGGAAATCTATCGTCACCTCGACGCGGCGACGCCGACCGCCTCGATCGTCGACGCCGCCGGCGTTGCGGCCGCAGTCGGTGCGCTGCTCGCCGATCCGCGCGCTGCCGCCCAGCGCGCCAGTGCAGTAGCTTCAGCCCTTGCGCCGCTGACGGGAGCGCTCGACGCCACGCTCAATGCGCTCGACCCCTATCTCGCGGCAGGGGCCGCCTTGCCGTGAAGCGCACCGCGCCGGCGTTCTGGTGGCAGGCCGAGCCGACGGCTGCGGCACTGGCGCTGACGCCGGTGGCGCGCATCTGGGCGGCACTCGCCGAGCGGCGGATGCTGCGCCCGCCGAGCTTCCGCGCCCCGGTTCCCGTCGTCTGCGTCGGGAATTTCGTCGTCGGCGGCGCCGGCAAGACGCCGACCGCCATCGCGCTTGCCCGCCTTGCCCGCTCGCGCGGCCTGAAACCCGGCATGCTCGCCTCGGGGTATGGCGGTGCCGCGCGGGCGCCAGTGCGCGTCGATGCGTCGGTGAACACGGCCGACGAGGTGGGCGACGAGGCGCTTCTGCTGGCCGCGGTGGCGCCGACCGTCGTCGCCCGCGACCGTGTTGCCGGAGCGCGCCGCCTGATCGAGGAAAACGTCGACATCATCATCATGGACGACGGCTTCCAGAATCCGGCGCTTGCGCTCGATCTCGCGCTGGTGGCGGTCGATGCGGCGGGCGGCATCGGCAACGGCCTCACCATTCCCTCAGGACCGATGCGGCTGCCGCTGATCCCGCAAATGCGCCGCGCCGATGCGCTGCTGGTCGTCGGCAAGGGAACCGCGGCCGATCCGCTTATCCGCGCGGCAGCGCGCGCCGGGCGTCCCGTGCTCAACGCAGAGATCCGGCCCGTGCGGGTCAGGGACTGGCGGAAGGACCCCATCCTCGCCTACGCCGGCATCGGCCATCCGGAGAAATTTTTCGCGGCGCTGCGCGCGGCGGCGGCGCCGGTCGCCAAGACGCTCGCCTTCGCCGACCACTACAGCTCCGGCGAGGTGGATGCGGTGAAGCTGCTGCAGATCGCCGAGCGCGAGAAGCTTCGGCTCGTCACCACCGAGAAGGATCTCGCGCGGCTGAGCGGCAAGACGGGCGCTCTGGCGACGCTGCGCGAACGCAGCGAGGCGTTCCAGGTCATGCTCGAGT
>CAYOUO010000397.1:0-3381 GCA_964407155.1 uncultured Hyphomicrobiales bacterium
AAGCGATGCGGGCCGTGCTGGACCCCGGCTTCCCCCGCTGACGTCTCCGCCTGCCTTACACCACCACAATCCCCGTGTGCTTCGCCTTCTCCTCCGGCTCGACGTGGATGGTGATCGAGGCGTTGGCGATCTCCGCCTTCAGCGCCCGCTCGATCCTGTCGCAGATGTTGTGGGAGGCCGAAACCGCCATGCTCCCCGGCACCACGAGGTGAAACTCGACGAAGGTCGCCCGCCCGCTCGCGCGGGTGCGGATGTCGTGGGCCTCGATGGCGCCGTCGGCGTTCCCGGCGATGATCGCGCGGATGCGCTCGAGCTTTTCCGGCTCGACGGCCTCGTCCATCAGGCCGCCGATCGAGACGCGGATGACGCGCCACCCGGCCCACAGGATGTTGACCGCCACCAGCGCCGCGATCAGGGCGTCGAGCACCAGCCAGCCGGTGACGAGCGCCAGCGCGAGACCGATCACGACGCCGACCGAAGTCGCCACGTCGGTGAACAGGTGAACGCCATCGGCGGTCAGCGCCGGCGAGTTCCGCGCCCGCCCGACCCGCACCAGCACGAACCCCCATGCCCCGTTGATCACGCTCGCCACCATGTTGATCGCGATGCCCTCGACCGCCGCCGTGATCGGCTGCGGCGACAGGAACCCGAGGTAGGCGGAACGGAAGATCGAGATCGCGGCGACCACGATGAACACGCCCTCGAGCACGACCGAGAAGTATTCGACCTTGCCGTGACCGTAGGGATGATTGGCGTCGGGGGGCAGCGCGCCGTAGCGGATCGCGGCGTAGGCGACCGCCGCCGTCGCCACGTTGACCACGCTCTCCAGCGCATCCGAATAAAGCGCGACCGAGCCGGTCACATACCAGGCGCCGAGCTTGAGCAGGAGGACGACGAGGCCCGCCACGACCGAGAGGGCCGCCAGCGTGCTCGTGCGGGCGATAGGGTGCGCTGCGGAACCGGGCATTGCGCGCGATATACGGACGCCGCCCCCGCCCGACAACCGCTCTTTGGCTAAGTGAGACGCACTTGCACAGATTCCCGTGCAGGCAGCCGCCGCTCGCTCCCCGGCTATCGTGAAACCATTGCCCGCGGCCCGAATCTCGTATAGAACATAACAGGAACGAGAGGAGCGTCCGCCTTGGCCCGTCTGGCAGTCCGCGAGAAATCCCACTTCGTCTGCCAGAATTGCGGCGCCACGTCCGGCCGCTGGCAGGGCCGCTGCGAGGCCTGCGGCGAGTGGAACACCATGGCCGAGGAAACCGCCGCCACCGGCGTCGGGGCCGGCCCCGCGGCGCGCATGCTCGGGCGCGGCCGCGCCATCGAGCTCACCTCGCTCGCCGGCGCCAATATCGAGGCGCCCCGCATCCGTTCCGGCATCGCCGAGTTCGACCGCGTCACCGGCGGCGGCTTCGTCCGCGCCTCCACGCTTCTCGTCGGCGGCGACCCCGGCATCGGCAAGTCGACGCTGCTGCTGCAGGTCGCCTCCGCCCTTGCCGCCAAGGGCGCGCAGGTCGTCTACATCTCGGGCGAGGAGGCGGTCGGCCAGATCAGGCTGCGCGCCGAGCGGCTGGAGGTCACCGCCGCTCCGGTCAGGCTCGCCTCCGAAACCAGCGTCGAGAATATCCTCGCGACGCTGGCCCTGGAGAAACCGCCGGCGCTCCTCATCGTCGACTCCATCCAGACGCTGTGGACCGAGGCCGTGGATTCCGCTCCCGGCACCGTCACCCAAGTGCGGAGTTCCGCGCAGGCGATCATCCGCTACGCCAAGCAGACCGGCACCGCGGTGGTCTTCGTCGGCCACGTCACCAAGGAAGGCCAGATCGCCGGCCCGCGCGTGGTCGAACACATGGTCGACGCCGTGCTCTATTTCGAGGGCGAAGGCGGGCATCAGTTCCGCATCCTGCGCGCCGTCAAGAACCGTTTCGGCCCGACCGACGAGATCGGCGTGTTCGAGATGACCGGGACCGGCCTCAGCGAGGTCGCCAACCCGTCCGCGCTTTTCCTCGGCGACCGCAGCGCGCGCACGCCCGGCGCCGCGGTCTTTGCCGGCATGGAGGGCACCCGGCCGCTTCTGGTCGAAATTCAGGCGCTGGTCGCCCCCACCAACCTCGGCACCGCGCGCCGCGCCGTCATCGGCTGGGATTCCTCCCGCCTTGCCCTGGTGCTGGCGGTGCTGGAGGCGCATTGCGGCGTGCGCCTCGGCGATTGCGACGTCTACCTCAACGTCGCCGGGGGGCTGCGGATCGCCGAGCCCGCCGCCGACATCGCCGTTGCCGCGGCGCTCGTCTCCTCCCGGCTGAACGCCGCGCTCCCGGCCGATGCGGTTTATTTCGGCGAGATCAGCCTCTCCGGCGCCGTTCGCCCGGTCGGCCATGCTTCGGCGCGCCTTCGCGAAGCGCAGAAGCTGGGCTTCGGCCGCGCCGTCATGCCGACGGCGAAGGATGCGGAGATGCCCGGCGGCGCGCTGGCGCTGACCCAGCTCGCCGACCTCGTGTCGAACATCGCGGCCGGCGCGCGCGATCGCGACTGAGCCCCGGTCGCTGCGAATCTTATTGTCTTTTCAAGGCGCTCCGCCGCACGCAGGACAGCGGGCATAAGCCGCTTCGCCGCGATTACCTTGCATCAGAATCGTGCTAAGCAACTTCGCAACGCGCGTGCGGTCCACGTTTCCGCCCGGAATCGCGTGAAAAATAACGGGCGAGGACAGAACGCCGCTTCCACGAATGGGCGGCGTGCTCTAGTAACCCGGCGCTGTGCCGGGTTTGGGCGGGTATCCGCCGCTGCACCGAGGGCTATGACACTGACCATCCTTGACCTGATCGTGATTGTCGTGGTGCTCATCTCCGCCACGCTGGCCATGGTTCGCGGCTTCGCGCGCGAGGTTCTGTCGCTGGCCTCCTGGGTGCTGGCGGTCGCCGCCGCCTATTATGGCTACAAGCCGCTGGTGCCGCTGGTGAAGCCCTATGTCGAAAGCGCCACCATCGCCACCGTCATCGCCGCCGCCGTCATCTTCTTCATCGCCCTGATCGTCGCCAGCTACGTGACGACAAAGATTGCGGATTTCATCATCGACAGCCGGATCGGCGCTTTCGACCGCGGCCTCGGCTTTCTCTTCGGCGCGGCGCGCGGGCTGCTCCTGCTCGTGATCGCGCTGCTCTTCTTCTCATGGCTGGTGCCGAAGCCCCCGGCGTGGGTGGCCGGCGCCCGCACGCAGCCGATGCTGACCGATCTCGGGCAGCGCCTGATGGCGGCGCTGCCGTCCGATGTCGAGTCCAAGATCATGAAGCACCTGCATAACGACACCGGCACCGGCGGCGGTGATACGGCCGCGCCGGACGACAGCGCGGGCGCGGCGGCGCCGGACGACAGCGCCAGCCC